>JACDED010000108.1 GCA_013816615.1 Bacteroidota bacterium | reverse complement strand
AACATAATATCATAACCTCCAATACTCAAATGCCCCTTTGAACTGAAGAACATGGTGATACCATCCGGATGTATAAAAGGCGCGTCATCATCGTATTTTGTATTTACATTCGGACCAAGATTTTTTGCCGGACCCCAATCGCCATTTAATTGTTCACTGATCCAGATGTCACGGCCACCAAAGCCTCCCGGACGTTCACTTGCAAAATATAAATATCTTCCGTCTGCAGAAATAGAACAAGAACCTTCCCACGAATCGGTATTAATATTGGTATTTAATAATTCGGGTTTTGTAAATTCATCACCAATCAATTTACTCATGGCAATATCACCCGAGTTTTTTGCGTCACTATAAAATGTAAATAAAGTATGTCCGTTTGGTGAAATTGCAATTGCCGCATCATTACCTTTTGTATTAATAGCATCAATACCAATTGGCTCTGCATATTTATTATCAGGGCGTTTATAAGCTACATATACATCTTCATTATAACGACCTTCTATTGCATCGGGTTCAAGGTTAGAATTTAATTTGCCACCTTTACTTTGTTTACCACTATATGTAAAAAACATAATAGATTCATCTGTGGTTATTACAGGCACATATTGTTCTTCATCAGTATTAATTGGTGAGCCAATATTTACAATGTCTGCAATTATTTTACCTGAAATTAATTGTTTACCGTTATTACAATTGGCAATGGTGATTTTTGCTTCTTCAACTAAAAGTTTTGTTTCTTTTTTTATGGAAGAAGAATTATCTTTTACAAAGGCTTCGAGAATAGTAATAGCTTCATCAAATTTATAATTGGCATGATAAGCCCGGCCTAAAAAAAAGTCTACATCAATAAATTTCGGATACTCTTTTTTTAGTTCAGTAAAAATATCAAGGGCTCTTTCTTTTCTTTCAGGATTTCTTAAAGCAGCAATGCCCAAATTTAATTTATAATTAAATTCTTTAGGGTATTTTGCATTCAGTTCATCAAATTTATCATAAGCGGCTGCATAATCTTCATCATTTAAAGCGTTATACGCATCTTCTTCCATTTCTTTTTTGGTTTTTGTTTGGCCGGAAGCCGACAAAACACTCAAAAAAAGAAATAAAATAACAAGTTGTAAATAACTGGTCTTAAGCATAGTTAACAGTCGTAAATAATTCCTATAAAATTTGCAATAAAACCGCTTTAATATATGCTGTTGATTATAAACTTATTAAGAATGGTCTTTTAATAAGTCTGGATCACCGAAAACCATTACCAGCTGCACTTGCAGGCCGGACTAAAGTAAATTACCGTGTTTGGAAGCATGGATTGGATGTTATCCTGGTGTATTTGCGGGATGAGAATATTGCGCAGATCCATGGCTTTTAATTTTTGGAGGTTCTTTAATGTCTCCGGAAAGTATTCGAGGTTATTACTCCAAAGATCGGCGATCTCTAAATTTTCGAGCTGACCAAAAGAATAGGGTATTCGCCCGATCTCGTTTTGGTTTACATTTATATATTTTAAGTTAGTTAATCCACCAATTGTATTTGGTAAAGCTTCAAGGCTGTTTTTGCTTACGATTAAATATTGTAATTTTTTTAAAGTAGTAATTGAATCGGGAAGTTCTTTTAAAGAGTTCTTGCTTAGATCAAGGTATTGCAGGTTCTTGAATTTTAAGATCTGCATTGGAAAATCTTTGTATTTCTTTTTTCTTAAAGAAAGCTTTACAACCTTATCGGGGTTGCGGCGTGCGCTGTCAAGATCTGTAAATTCTTCGTAAGTTGATAAAGCAAGAGAATCCAGTAATGCTTCCTGAGCAGAAGTAGAAAGTCCTGTAAATAAAATGATCAAGAATAAAAATAAATTTTTCATTTACTGTCTTTTTTTCGCCGCAGATTGCACTGATAACACAAAATTGATCTGTGTGATTTGCGAAATCTGTGGCTTAATTTCGCAAATTATCGCAGCTTTGCTGCGATTCAGTTTTTATTTAATTAATGCTAAACAATTATCTTTATCGATATGTAACTGTGCGATCAGATCGTTTAAAGTATTAAATTTTTCTTCATCACGCAGCCATTTTATAAAATTTAACGTTATGGTCTTATTATAAAGGTCCATATCAAGATCAAAAATATTAACCTCTATTTTAATTTTGTTATCATTATCTGTTGTTGGATTAATACCAACGTTCAGCATTCCAAAATATTTGACATCATCAACAAAAACTTCAACAAAGTATACGCCAATTTTGGGAATGAGCTTATCAGTGCCTTCTGTTTGTAGGTTGGCTGTAGGAAAACCAATGGTGCGGCCAAGCTGTTTGCCTTTTACTACTTTTGCTTTTAAGAAGAAAGGGTGTCCCAAAAAAGCATTGGCTTTTTCAATTTCACCTGCCTCAATGGCTTTACGAATGTTGGTGCTGCTTATGGCTATACTGTCAATATCCTGTTTACTTATCTCTTCAATAGTAAATTGATATTTGGCGGCGTGTTCTTTTAAGGTAGTGATATCTCCAAGGCGGTCTTTCCCAAAGCGGTGATCGTAGCCAATTACAAGGTGTTTTACGTTTAATTGTTTTAACAGGATATCTTCAAGATAATCCTTCACATCCAACTGGGCAAATGTCTTATTAAAAGGATAAACAACAGTTACATCCACCCCGTATTTTTCAAGCAGGTAAAGCTTTTCATCAATAATGGTAATTATTTTAAGGTCTTTTTGATCGGGAAACAACACTTTGCGCGGGTGTGGCTCAAAAGTAAGCACTACGGTTTTTAAACCATGTTTTTCTTTTAGTTCCTTAAGGCGGCTAAGTATCTTTTGATGACCGAGATGAACGCCGTCAAAGGTACCAATAGTTAAAATAGTAGGTGTTTCTATCCTGAAATGTTCGGTATTTTGTACAATTAACACAGCGTAAAAATACTTTAATTATTTTAATTTTATTTTCAGAGCTTCCGGCCAGTTTTTTTAAGACAAACAGGCCATTAAAACCGACCAATTTTTTAATGAGTAAAATAGGGCTCCGTTGTTAAAAAGCCCTTAATAAATAACCCTTTTTTGTTTATTTATTATGATTTTAATAGTATCTTTGCGCTCAAATTTTAAGAAATTAAATCTCATGTCGAAACAAATTGGCAAAATTGCTCAGGTTATTGGTCCCGTGATCGATGTACGCTTTGATCTGGAAGGCGGCAAATTACCGAATATTATGGATGCTCTCGAAATTGTGAGCAACGGAAAAAAAATCATTTTAGAAGTTCAACAACATACCGGCGAAAACACGGTGCGTACTATTGCAATGGATAGTACCGATGGAGTTTACCGTGGAATGGAAGTTACAGCTACTGGTAGCGGTATCTCTATGCCGGTTGGTAATAAAGTAAAAGGACGTTTATTTAACGTAGTAGGTGAAGCTATTGATGGTATCAACGAAGTTGATAACGCTGGTGGAAAATCAATTCACCGTTTACCGCCTCGTTTTGAGGACCTTTCTACTGCTACAGAAGTATTATTTACAGGTATTAAAGTAATTGACCTTATTGAGCCCTACTCAAAAGGTGGTAAAATTGGTTTATTTGGTGGTGCCGGTGTAGGTAAAACTGTATTGATCCAGGAATTAATTAACAACATTGCAAAAGGTCACTCTGGTTATTCAGTATTTGCAGGTGTTGGCGAGCGTTCACGTGAAGGAAATGACTTATTACGTGAGATGATCGAGTCAGGAATTGTAAAATATGGTGATGCTTTCAAACATTCAATGGAAGAAGGCGGATGGGATCTAAGTAAAGTAGATCTTAAAGAATTAGAAAAATCACAAGCTACATTTGTGTTCGGTCAAATGAACGAGCCTCCTGGAGCCCGCGCCCGTGTTGCCTTATCAGGATTAACAATGGCTGAATATTTCCGTGATGGAGATGGTTCAGGACAAGGTGGACGTGATATCTTATTCTTTATCGATAACATTTTCCGTTTTACACAAGCAGGTTCTGAAGTATCGGCTTTGTTAGGTCGTATGCCATCAGCAGTAGGTTACCAACCAACATTAGCATCTGAAATGGGTGTGATGCAGGAGCGTATCACTTCTACCAAGAACGGTTCAATTACATCGGTACAAGCGGTATACGTACCTGCCGATGACTTAACAGATCCGGCTCCTGCAACAACTTTCTCTCACTTAGATGCAACAACTGTATTAAGTCGTAAAATTGCTGAGTTAGGTATTTACCCTGCTGTAGATCCATTGGATTCTACATCACGTATCTTATCTGCTGCAGTTTTAGGAGATGAGCATTACAATTGCGCAGAAGCTGTAAAGAACATCTTACAACGTTATAAAGAATTACAGGATATTATTGCCATCTTGGGTATGGATGAATTAAGTGAAGAAGATAAATTAGTTGTACACCGTGCACGCCGTGTTCAACGTTTCTTATCACAACCCTTCCACGTTGCTGAGCAATTTACAGGTTTAAAAGGTGTATTCGTAAGCATCGAAGATACTATCAAAGGCTTTAACATGATTTTAGATGGTAAAGTTGATGAGTATCCGGAAGCTGCATTTAACCTTGTTGGTACAATTGAAGATGCAATTGAAAAAGGTAAGAAGATCTTAGCTGAATCGAAGTAATTGACAAAAGATAAATGATACAAGATTAAAGACTGAGTTCTTGTCTTTGTCATTCATCTTAAATCTTTAATCTAAAAAGAGGAATGAAAATAGAAATTATAACACCTGATAAGAAATTGTACGAAGGCACTATTAAGTCGGCAGTTTTTCCGGGATCTGAAGGTAGCTTTGGGATCTTAAACAACCACGCACCTTTGATCGGCACTTTAAAAGCAGGTAAAGTAGAATTGGTGGATGAGAATAACAACAAGATTGACTTTGAAATTAAAGGCGGCGTAGTTGAAGTTCTTAAAAACAAAGTAATTGTTTTAGCAGGCTAGTTTTATTTTTACACACTATATTAAAAAAGCGAAAGATATTCTTTCGCTTTTTTTATGCTTAAATAAAGCACATTTCGCTTTTCGGCATTTTAAAATTTCACGTAAAAAATCTTAACCTTCAAAAGGGTAAGCTTGTGCGAAGATGATTTTGTTCGCGAAGCGCTTAATCATCGGCTTGAAGGTTAATGATTTTTAGTGAAATTTTAAGGAGCCTTGATCTTTTGCTTACTTTTGGTTCAAGCCAAAGTGAGGCCTGAGAATCTTAACATCAAAACTCAAAAGCGTTTACTAAATTTACACAAGCATAAAATTTGGAACCACAAAAAAACATATCTTCCAGCATTTTTAAATTAGGTTTATTAAATGCCCTTGTTTGTTCAACGGGTTTTTTATTACTGCACTATTTTGGCAATTTTAAAATTGATATTGCTTACTTATTACTTTCTACTTTTATTTGTTTTATCACCGGCTTTTTAATTCTTTATTATTTTTATTACATATCAGTAACACGTAAAATAAACGCATTGTCAGAAAAGATCCGTAGAAAATTTTTAAGAAAAGAGATCCCGCAAAAGCACGACCAGCTTGAAGAGCAGGATGGGTTACGTTCATTGGAAGAAAAAGTGGATGACCTTATTGAAACACGCGAAAAAGAATTAAATCATTTTGAAAATTTAGATAGTTACCGTAAAGAATATTTAGGAAACGTTTCTCACGAATTAAAAACGCCGGTGTTTAATATCCAGGGATATGTGGATACCCTTATCAATGGTGGTTTAGAAGATGAGACCATTAACCGCGATTATTTAAAACGTGCCGAAAAAAGTATTGATCGTTTAATAAATATCATTGATGATCTTGAAACTATAACACAATTAGAAAGCGGCGAATTGCAATTGGATATGGATAGTTTTGATATCGCTTATTTGATAAAAGATATTTATGCAGCTTTAGAATTAATTGCAGCCAAGAAAAATATAAAATTAGAGCTTGCGAAAAAATACGAAAAACCTATTTATGTAAAGGCCGATAAATTCCGGATTCGCCAGGTGCTTGGAAATTTAATAACCAACAGCATTAAATACGGTAAAGATAACGGCACAACCGAAATCGCTTTAAATTACCTGAATGATGACGTGGTGATTGAAATAAGAGATAATGGAATGGGTATTGAAACCGTTCATTTACCAAGGTTATTTGAGCGCTTTTACCGTATAGATAAAGGCAGAAGCCGCGAACAGGGTGGAACCGGTTTAGGATTGGCCATTGTTAAGCATATTCTCGAGGCGCATCAAAAATCAATAAGGGTAGAGAGTGAAGTAGGAAAGGGCACTTTGTTTACTTTTTCTTTATCGGCAGGTCAATAATGGCCAAAAAGCCCTAAAATGACTAAAAAAATTTTACAAATTGTTGAAAAAACGAACGGTTTTATTGCTAAACTTGTCTATTATTAGTAAAATTGCAAAAACATTATACAATGGCTGAAATACATATCACAGGAATCAATTATATAGAAATTAACTCTCAGGAAGATTTAGAATTTAAATACAAACCTGAAGTTCCAAAATTAAAGTTAGTAGGTACTTTATTGAATGCCGAAAGCGAAGATGAAGAAGATGGAGTTTTGTTTTTAACACAAAAACAATTAAACCAGGTTTTAACAAATAAAGATGTAGATCTTAAGTTGGTTGACGATCGTTGGACGCCAAGTAAGCCTCTTACAAAAGAGCAGGTTAAAAAAGTGGGATTAGTTGATGTTGATGCTGAATACTTAGGCGCAGCAGGCGAATTTAAGTGCTACGAAGCGGTTAAAGTTTCGTAATTACCAAACCGCAGGCCCCTTCTTTTTAGTGAATTTTGAATTAGGAAATAATTCATAATATAACTGATCGAACCAAAACAATATTTTAAAACTATAAGTAGGCGAATTTAATTTTTCGCCTATTTTTTTGCTGTTGACTAAAGTAAAACGGTAAGCTACATCTGCTCCCAAACCAAACCATTTAAGTGCTTTGAACTGAACCGTAATGCCGGGTTCATATAACATTAAAAAGTATTTTTTTTCTTTTTCCCTTACAAAATAATTTTTGTCGTTCTTCCACCAGGTAAAGCCGGTGCCGGCCTGTATAGGCACACTCAGCTGCCAGCGCTTGGTTTTATAAAAAACAAAATCAATGTAATAAGCAATATAACCCATTTTTAAAAATCTTGGAATGGTATCTGTTTTACCCAATTCATTTTCCAGGTAAAAATCTTTTTTAAAATCCGATTTCAACCAGCTAACACCCCCGCCAACTCTCAGTTTTCTTTGAAACGCTACGCCAAGCCTTACACCGGTAACACTTATAATTTGGTTATCGATAAAACTGTTCCTTGATTCTAAACGCGCATCGATGCTTGACTTATTATTAAAGATGTCGTGCAACGAATCTAAGAACTGCGCATGGCTTATTGCACAACAAAAAAACAAGAATATGAAACAGATCTTTTTCATTCTCTAACAAAATTACGTTTATAACTCTTTTTAATACGTTCGTTTATTCAATTGTTTCAACAAAGTACTTGTAGTAATTTAGTCCTTTATTCAGCTTTATAAGTTGAAATTAAGATGTTAGATACGCCCATTGAATATTTAAAAGGTATTGGTCCGCAGCGCGCTGAGGTTCTTAAAAAAGAACTGGGCATTTTTATCTATCGCGATCTGTTAACCTATTATCCTTTCAGGCATGTTGATCGTACAAAATTTACAACTATAAATGAGATCGTAGATGAAACACAATACGTACAAATAAAAGGTATTGTAGATAGATTGGAAATAGTGGGTTTAAAACAAGCTAAACGTTTGGTTGTAGCTTTCAGGGATAACACCGGTATAATTGAACTGGTTTTTTTTAAAGGCCATAACTGGGTAGCTCAAAAATTACAAACCGGTAAAGAGTATATTGTATTTGGAAAACCAACGGCCTTTAACCGCAAATTTAATTTAGCTCATCCCGATATTGATCTTGTAACCCCTGATTTGTTAAGCCAGCAATCAGCCTTCCAGGCAGTTTATAATTCTACTGAAAAATTAAAAGTAAGAGGTTTGGATAGTGAAGGTATTCGCAAAACTATTCGTGGATTAATAAATCAATTGCAACCACAACATCTCGAAGAAACGTTAAGTGAAGAGGTAATGGCAGATCATAAACTGATCGACCGTTATTCTGCTTTCAAACAAATTCATTGTCCTGAAAATGCCCGCCAGTTAAAAGATGCAGAGCTGAGGTTAAAATTTGACGAATTGTTTTATATACAGCTGCGTTTATTAAAATTAAATAAAGTAAGGTCCATAACGGTTCGCGGCTTTGTGTTTAATAAAGTTGGACCTTTATTTAATGATTTTTTTAATAACTATTTACCATTCGAATTAACAGGCGCGCAAAAAAGAGTATTAAAGGAAATTCGTTTGGATGTTGGTAGCGGCCGTCAAATGAACCGTTTGGTGCAGGGTGATGTGGGTAGTGGTAAAACAATGGTGGCTTTAATGAGCATGTTATTAGCTATTGATAATGGTTTTCAAACCTGCTTAATGGCGCCTACCGAAATTTTAGCGCAACAACATGCGGTTACATTTAAAGAACTATTAAAACCTCTGAATATAGAAATTGCAATCCTTACCGGTTCTACAAAAGCAAAAGAAAGAAAATTAATTCACGCTAAACTCTTAAGCGGCGAATTAAAAATATTAATTGGTACACATGCATTAATTGAAGATGTTGTTCAGTTTAAAAATTTAGGCTTTGTTGTAATTGATGAGCAGCATCGTTTTGGTGTAGCGCAACGTGCAAAGCTTCGTGCAAAAAACACTATGCCGCCGCACATGCTAATTATGACGGCAACGCCAATTCCGCGTACGTTGGCCATGACCCTATATGGCGATCTGGATACCAGCTTAATTGACGAATTGCCGCCTGGCCGTAAGCCAATAAAAACGCTGCATTTTATGGAGAACCACCGCTTAAGGGTGTATGGTTTTATGCAGGAGCAAATTGAATTGGGCAGGCAGGTATATGTTGTTTTTCCTTTAATTAAAGAAAGTGAAAAAATGGATTATCAAAATCTACAACAAGGTTATGATAATATTATAAAAGAATTTCCACCACCACATTACCAGGTAAGCATTGTGCATGGCAAACTTACCAATGAACAAAAAGATTTTGAGATGCAGCGTTTTATAAAATGCGAAACTCAAATTATGGTGGCAACTACAGTTATTGAAGTAGGTGTAAATATTCCTAACGCCAGTATAATGATAATTGAAAGTGCAGAAAGGTTTGGATTATCGCAATTGCATCAGTTACGTGGAAGAGTAGGGCGCGGTGCAGAACAAAGTTATTGTTTGCTGGTTACAGGTTATAAATTAGGTACAGATAGCAGGCTAAGAATGGAGACCATGGTACGCACTAATGATGGCTTTGAAATAAGCGAGGTAGATCTTAAGCTTCGCGGACCCGGTGATATTGAAGGTACGCAACAAAGCGGCGTAATGGATCTTAAGTTGGCTAATCTTGCGCAGGATGGCCATATTTTACAATTGGCAAGACAGGCTGCGCAAAGTATTTTAGATGAGGACGTAAATTTTGAACTATATAAAAATAAAGTTTACGAAAAACAGTTAACCATGCAGCAGCACAACAGGCCCAACTGGAGCAAGATCGGCTAAAAGTTAAATGTTTATTTATCTTTTCGCATAAACTTCACGTAACAATTTATATAATTCACAGATAAGTTGGTTTACTATTTTTATTTCTTAGCTTTAATCAGGAATTATGGTGCAAACTAAAATTTTTGAAGAAAAGAAGATCGAACTTCCAGAAGCAATAATTCATTGCAGAGCTGACGGTATCATTCATATTAGATTTAAAGAAAAAACAGAAGTAGATATTGCTTTACAGAACAAATTATTAAAGATCTATCTTGAGATTTGTACTGATGGTAAAAGACCATTTATTTTTTCAGCTTTAAACGATGTTGTTTTTACAAAAGAAGCGCGCGAAAATTCTATCAAAATGGAACCTCTTTACCCGGGGTATGCAACAGCACTGGTGGCAGACTCAGTAGCTTACAGACTCATAGCAAATTTCTACCTAAAAATAAATAAACCAAAAACACCTAATAAAATTTTTAAGGATGTTCCATCTGCCGTTGAATGGCTGAATGGATTTACATATTAAGTCTATCACTTAATATGTAAGCCACTAATTTACAAATTAAACAAAATCAGATGAGTGTGGATTATATATTGCACAAATTTTATAATGTTTAAAGTAATTTTAGCGGGATTTAGGGAATTCGTGTTTATTTAGCTTAAAGAAAATTCAACCGCTGCTTTTGAATGTATTAAAGCAGTATCAAAGATCGGTATACTAACATCATCCTGCTTAATTAATAAAGGAATTTCTGTACATCCTAAAATAACACCTTCAGCACCCTGATCTTTTAATTTATTGATAATAGAAATATAGCGCTGCTTACTTTCTTCTATTATTAAACCTCTTCCTAATTCTTCAAAAATAGTGTAATGAATAAATTCCCTATCCTCTTTATTCGGAATAATAGCTTCAATATTTTGATCTTTTAATTTGGATGTAAAAAAGTCCAGTTCCATTGTAAACTTTGTTCCAAGCAAAGCTACTTTTTTTAAATTTTGTTTTTTGATCTCTGCGGCTGTTACAGTTGCAATGTGTATTAATGGTAAACCAACTTTTGCTTCTACTTTATCTGCAATTAAATGCATAGTATTTGCGCATAAAACAATAGCCTGGGCACCGCTCTGTTTTAAATGGTCACAAGCTTCAGAGATCATTTTAAAAGTAGAATCCCAATCGTTTGCGTCATTATTCTTTTTTATCTCGGCATAGTTAAACGAATAAATAATACAGGTAGAAAAGTTCAGGCCGCCCAACCTTTCGTTTATACCCTCGTTAATGGCTTTGTAATAATCCATTGTAGAAACCCAGCTAATGCCGCCGATCAATCCCAGTGTTTTCATTTTGTTTATTATTTATAAGTGATCTTTGATCTACTTCATAATTTAGAAACTAAATTACAAAGAAATGTTGTTTCAAAACAAAACTCCCTGTAAACAATTTGTTTACAGGGAGTTTTAAATCTTAAAGATTATAAATTAATTTAGTATGAAGTTTTTAATTCAACTCTTCTGTTTTTTGCTTTACCTGCAGCAGTTTTGTTATCAGCAACCGGTTTTGTTTCACCATAACCGATAGCGTTTAAGCGTGATGAGGCAATTCCTTTTGATTCAAGGTAACTTTTTACAGAGTTAGTTCTTTTTTGTGAAAGATCCATGTTATAAGCATCGTCACCAACGTTATCAGTATGTCCTTCAACAGTTAAAGTAACACCATCGTAACGTTGTAAGATCGCTGCAAGGTCATCTAACTGAGAGTTAGAGATCAATTTTAATTTGTCACTTCCTGTTTCAAAATAAATTTTGCTGGCAATAACATTAATTTTTACGATGTCTTCTCTTGCAATTTCAGGACAACCTTTGTTGCTAATTGTTCCTTTAACTGAAGGGCAACGATCTTCATTATCCGCTACACCATCACCATCTGTATCAGGGCAACCTTTGAAAGCTAAGATACCTGCTTTATCCGGACAAAGATCTTCTTCGTTAACAAGACCATCTTTATCATTATCTAATGTACAACCTGTTGCATCAACTTTGTAACCAGCTTTTGTACCGGCACATTTGTCATCAATATCAACAACACCATCTTTATCTGTATCAGGGCAACCACCCATGTTTATTAAACCAAATGCATCAGGACAACGGTCTTCTTTATCTGTAATTCCATCAAGATCTTTATCAGGGCAACCATTTAAAGAAGCTAATCCAGAGATATCAGCACATTTGTCAAGGTAATCTGCAACACCATCACCATCACGGTCAAGCGGGCAACCTAATGCGTCTACACCAACACCTGCAGGAGTTCCAGGACATTTATCTTTTTTGTCAGATACACCATCGTTGTCAGAATCTTTCATTTTACCTAGGTTAAAAGTTAAACCAGCACTATGATACAAAAGTAAATCATTATCGCCATTTGCATTCAAGTGATCAATATTATCTGAAGTTGTATACATAAATGATTCCTGTAATCTTAAAGCCACAACCGGGCCCATGTTAAAAACTAAACCACCACCAACAGTTGGTACCGAAAATTCAAAACGCTCATGCTTAATAGCATAAACAGCTTCATACCAAACAACACCTGCACCAGCCATGATAAATGGACGAACAACTGCATTTGGTTTTGTTAAATAAAAATTAAAAAGCAAATTTGAAGTGTTGTGACGAACCAAAAAGTTATTTGGTCTTTCGATGGTATTTACGGTGTTATGGTCAATATAACCCGCTTCACCTCTTGTGAAAAACAAAGAAGCATCAAAATGCTTTCCTAAATATCTGTTAACGGATAATGCGGCAAAACCATAAAAGGCCTGATCTGATTTATAAAGATCACTGCCAATATCGCCGCTATATTGCACTAGTCCGCCGTGGGCACCTACGCTCCATTTTCTGTCTTCATTCTGTGAATATGTGGTAATTGCTGCAAAGCAAAGGGCACATAGGAGTAAAATTTTTTTCATGGGTATTATGTTTTTAGTTTATGTTTTTTAATAAATGATTGATAGAATTATGCCTGTGAAAAGCAGTTTCGTATTAGCTAGCCTGTAAGACTTTATTGGTAAGGGATTAAAGGATACAATTTCTTTTAAAAAAAAGTAAGAAAGATATTAATGTCGTTTATAGCTTGCCTCAAAGTGAGGAACTTAATACATATTATTGAGTATATATTAAGCTTTGAAAATCCCAGTAACGAGTGTCCAACAAATTCCACATGCATTAGGGCTGCAATAAAAAACAACTAACTTTGTATTATATAAGAAAAACAATGGAAGTAAAAGATAGTAACGGAACAATTCTTAGTGATGGGGATTCGGTTCATGTAATAAAAGATCTAAAAGTAAAAGGATCTTCTATGGTAATAAAACGCGGTAAAGTAATAAAGAATATAAAATTAACCGATAGCGAAGATGAAGTGGATTGCCGTGTAGATGGGAGTAGTATTGTTTTAAGAACAGAATTTTTGAAGAAAGGCTGATAGTTATCAGTTAATAGTGAAGAGTTATTAGTCAGAACGTTGAGTAAATTTTTTTCTATTAACTGATCCCTATTAACTCTTCTCTAACTAGTATCCGTACTTCTCTTTCCATAATTTTTTTAAATAATTTCTTTGCTCTTGTTCACGTGCGTTATTACCAGGCTCGTACAATTTGGTTTGTGCAATTTGCTCGGGTAAAAATTCCTGTTCAATAAAATTATTTTCATAAGAATGGGCATATTTATAATCTTTACCATAATCGAGCTTCTTCATTAATTTTGTTGGTGCATTGCGTAATTGTAAAGGTACAGGTAAGTCTCCCGTTTTGTCAACAAGAGCAGCAGCATCTCCAATAGCCATGTAACTGGCATTACTTTTTGCACTGCATGCTAAATAAGTAACGCACTGGCTTAAAATAATTCTTGCTTCGGGCATGCCGATTACATTTACCGCATTAAAACAATTGTTGGCAAGTAGTAAGGCGTTAGGATTAGCATTACCAATATCTTCGCTGGATAAAATTAAAAGTCTTCGGGCAATAAATAAAGGATCTTCGCCACCTTTTAGCATCCGTGCTAAATAATATACCGCAGCGTTTGGATCACTACCGCGAATAGATTTAATAAAAGCGGAGATAATATCATAGTGTTGCTCGCCACTTTTGTCATACAGCGCTAAATTTTGCTGTATAACGTCTAGTACCTGTTCATTTGTAATTTCAATGGCACCGTCTGTGGCGCTATTCACAACAATTTCTAGTGCGTTTAATAATTTACGCGCATCACCACCACTAATTCTTAATAACGCTTCGTGTTCTTTTACAATAATGTTTTTTGTTTTTAAGAACTCATCGTTTTTTATGGCGTTTGTAAAAAGATCAACGAGTTCCTGCTCTTCTAAGTTTTTTAAAACATATATCTGGCACCGCGATAATAAAGCGGGAATAACTTCAAAAGAAGGATTTTCGGTAGTGGCACCAATTAAAGTTACCACACCTTTTTCTACTGCCCCTAATAAAGAATCCTGTTGCGATTTACTAAAACGGTGGATCTCATCAATAAAAAGAACCGGTTTATTTTGATTAAAAATGTTATTGTCTGATGCTTTTTCTATAACCTCGCGTACGTCTTTTACACCGCTGTTAATGGCACTGAGATGAAAGAACGGGCGTTTTAATTCACTTGCTATTATTAGTGCTAACGAAGTTTTACCAACACCGGGTGGTCCCCAAAAAATAATTGATGGTAAAAGGTTTTGGTTGATGGCCCTCCGTAATGCGCTACCCAAGCCAATAATATGCTGTTGCCCAATATATTGGTCGAGGGTTTTTGGTCGCATTCTTTCAGCTAGTGGCTGCATTTTTGTTAATTATTTTTAACGGTTAAGTAAGTAATAATTTCTTATTTTTACATATAAGAAAATTACCAAGATTTAAATTGTTATGCAATATCCGGGTTTATGACTAAACAACTAAACTCTAACAACTAAAACTTAAAAAAGATCATGAACAACAAAAAAATATTTTCACTATCGATTCTTGCGCTTGGCGTTATTATATTTATGAGTTTTGGATTAAAAGAATACGATCCATTACATAAACGTAAGTTCACTATCAATATTACAGAAGTAAAAGATGGTGTTGTGGGAAAAAAATCTATAATGGATGAAATAGAGTTTAAAAACGGAGAATTGTTCAGTAATTTTTTGTTTGATAAATATCAATACAAATGGTTAAAATACCGCATCAATAAAGATTCGATCTTTACAGATTCAACGGATACAGAAGTACGTCAGTTAGATGTAGAAGCAACAGTTACTGATGCTAAGGATAACACTATCATGATCAATTTCACAAACATAGAATGGGATATTGAAGGCACTATTAAAATGACCAAAAGCGACAAACCTAAAAAATTCTATGATTTTGCAGGCCGCGAAAAAGGTGGTAAACCAAAAAAACCTAAAAAACCCAAAAAAGGTCAACCTATTGAAGGTGAGCAAAAGATGGAAGAACAAAAATAAGGAGCAGATCTTTATTTTATTAATAAACAAATAACAAAAAAATAGTGCTTTGTATTTGTTTGACATTTTTTAACCGTACTTGTTATTATAATTCATTTAACATTTTTTACGAAAGTCATTTGTAAGTTAGCATTTTGTTAATCGTATATAGTAATACAATAATTAAACAAAATGAACTATAATATGAAAAAGCCGATGAAAAAGATCCAAACATATCTAAAAGCGGCAACAACCATTGCCTCTGCTATTTTTATGATGGCTTGCGGTCAGGCATCAAATCCAAACAAAATAATTATGAATGTAGAAACAAACACGAACCCTGTAAATATTCACGCCAGTAACCAGGGTATGGACACTGCAACTTTTGGTGCAGGTTGTTTTTGGTGTGTTGAAGCCGTATTTCAACGTCTGGATGGTGTAGTGAGTATTAAGAGCGGTTATGCAGGCGGTATGGTTAAAAATCCATCCTATAAAGAAGTATGTTCCGGAACAACAGGACATGCAGAAGTTTGCCAGATCATTTTTGATAAAAGTAAAATTACTTTTGATGAACTATTAGAAGTGTTTTGGAAAACGCACGACCCAACAACTTTAAATTCGCAGGGTAATGATCATGGTACACAATACCGTTCGGCTGTTTTTTATCATAACGATGAACAAAAGCAATTAGCTGAAAAATACAAACAAAAAATCAATGATGAGAAGGCTTATCCAAATCCTATTGTAACCGAAATTGTGCCTTACAAAAATTACTATGAAGCTGAAGAATATCATCAGAATTATTACAATCAAAATGGATCACAGGGTTATTGCCAATATGTGATACAACCAAAGGTTGAAAAATTTGAGAAGATCTTTAAAGATAAAATGAAGAAATAAAAATCTTAAATAAAAAAAGCCGTAGAAATTTCTACGGCTTTTTTTACATTTATGCTGACGAATGAAGCATCTCCTGACAAAGATCCCTCATTCTTCGAAATGACAGTATTACTTCTTAATTCTTTCTACGTAATCACCTGTGCGGGTATCAATCTTTACCCAATCACCTTCGTTAAAAAATAAGGGCACTTTAATTTCTGTTCCTGTATCTAAGGTTGCAAATTTTAATGTATTGGTTGCAGTATCACCTTTTAAACCCGGCTCTGTATACGTAATTTGTGATTCAATAAAAGTTGGTGGCTCAGCAATAATAGGTTCTTCCCCTTCAAAGCTTACTTTAACTTCCATACCTTCTTTTAAGAAACGGCCACCGGCACCAAACATAATTAACGGTACATGTATCTGCTCATAATTTGCCGTATCCATTAATACTGCAAAATCTCCTTCAAGATAAATGTATTGCATCATTTTATATTCTACGCGCACAGTTTCAATACTCTCGCCACTTCTAAAACGGTTCTCGGTTTGTTTGCCATTTTTTAAGTTGCGCATTTTTGCCTGGTAAAAAGCACGTAAATTTCCTGGTGTACGGTGTTGCCAATCTGCAATTTGTACAATATCAC
>JACDED010000209.1 GCA_013816615.1 Bacteroidota bacterium | reverse complement strand
GGGTAAGCGATGTAATTAAATTAACGAGCTGTTGAGACATTTGATTAAATTAAAATTTAACTAAATTTAATTATTTACTCTGAAAGGTAACTAAATTTTTATATAATCAATTGATTGTTAATATTTTGTATTTATTATCGCTCATTTTAAAAAGAAATAATTACATGATATTGATCTAAATAGAAGCGCTGTTTTTAGAACTTTGTAGCACGTATGCTGTTTTAAATGCCTGGGGGTTTGCACCGGTTAAATAAATCACACCATTTAGGTGGATTAAATTCAGTTACAGAACTTTGAAATACTAATTAAAAAAGAAAAAAGGAATGAAGAAAATTTATTTGATCACGTTGGGATTACTACTCTCTGTAATAACTGTTTTAAACGGACAGGTTACGGTTACCGGTGGCTCAACCGCCACATACTCAAATGTTAATGCTGCATTTGCTGCGATTAATGCGGGAACACATTTTGGAGCTATTTTAATTGATATTACCTCAAGTACAATTGAGGGATCAACAGGTTATCTACCTACACCTTTATTGGCAAATGGTCAGGGGCCAGCGAATTATACTTCAATTATTTTACGCCCATCGGCAACCGCAACTATTACCGGAGATGTAGCAACAGGCCGTGGTGTTTTGGAATTAGACGGCGTTGATAATTTTACTTTTGATGGTGATATTATTGGTGGACCTGTACAAAGAGATCTTACTATCTCATGTACTGCATCGTTAAACATAGCGGCTACTGCTGCAATACGTTTTATTGGCAGAACAACTTTGGGTTTAGGAGCAACAAATAATATTATTAAAAACTGTATTATATCTGGTAATACACCCGGTAATGATGGATCAAGCGGCAGTACTGTTGCTAACAGTTATGGTATTTATGCAGGTAATAACACGTTAGCGCTTAATTCAGGTGGTTTAGGTGATAACTACGATAATTTTACAATTACAAATAATGAATTTGTAAAAGCTTATTTTGGTTTATACATTGGTTCAACAACAACAAATCCGGGTGATAATAATTTGATAAATAATAATATATTTGGTTCTACAACAACAGGCCTTACATTAACTAATAGAGGTATCATGTTAGCAAATCTTGTTACGAGCACAGTTACATTAAATGAGATATTTAACATGAAAGTTTCTACATCGGTAAGCAACGCCGGATTTGAAATTACAGGTGCCTCTTCAAATTCTGTAACAATTTCAAGAAATAAAATTTATTCAGTATGGTCTACAAGCGCCAGCGGCTTTGGAGCGTATGGAATTAGCCTAATTGGTGGTAATAATCACCTTTTAACTAACAATGTTATTTACGATATTCTTACTACCAACTATAATTCATTATCTACAACATTCCAGGCTTTTGGTATTAGAATTACATCTGGTACAGGACATAAAATTTATTATAATAGTGTAAATCTTTTTGGCGCTTTAACAGCGGGTAGTGCAACTAATTGTTACAATGCGTCATTTATGGTTAGTAGTACCTTGGTTACTGGTCTTGATATAAGGAACAATGTTTTCAATAATAAAATAACATCTAATGCATCTACACCACGTTTCTATGCAATCTGGTTTCCGGCTTCATATAATTTTGTGAACGCTACATTAAATAACAACGCTTATATGGTGACTAATGATGCTAATCACTTTGTTGGCAAGATTGGCACAACATCTTTAACTAACGATCTTTCAAATCTTGCCGCATGGCAAAGTTTTTCTCAAGTTAATAATACAAGTAACGATAATGCGTCGGTGCCGCTCTTAAATACAAATGCTCCTTTCATTTCTGATATTAATCTTAATTTTAATGCTAATACAGTAACGCCAATTGAGTCGGGCGCCATATTGATTCCTGCTTTAGGAACAAATATTGATTACAATGCTAATGTTAGGCCACTTGCGGGTATTAACCCAAATACTAATCCTGATATGGGTGCTTATGAATTTGATGGTTTAGCTGGCGTAGCAACAGATGCCGGTATAATTGCACTTACTAACCCATTACCTAACGGCTGTTACACTGCCGCAGAAACTGCTGTAGTAACAATTAAAAATTATGGTACAACATCAATATCAAATATACCGGTTACCTTAATTGTTTCAGGAATTATTAATCAAACATTAACCGGAACTTACGCTGGAGCAATTGCCCCAAGCGGAACATTTAATTATACAATTGGCACTGTTAATATGAGCGCAGCAGGTGTTTATTCATTTAATGCTACAACAAACTTGCCAGGCGATTTAAATACATCTAACGATGCAATGTCGCAAGCTACACGCACGGTTATTGCAGCGTCTCCAATTCCGCAATTTGTTGATTTTACAGGATTTAGCGGGGCTAATTTACCAACCCCTTTTCCGTTATGGTTTGAATCAGCTGGGGCAGCTGTGCCATCAGGTACAACGTCTTCTTGGACGAGTCAGGCAGCTTTAAACAATGCTGCTAATACAAATGCGCGCGTATTTTTATCTGCAACTGCTGCAAATGAATGGATTGTTGGACCAAAAATATTAGCAACGGCTAATACAAATATTTCTTTTGATGCTGCCTTAACTTTAAATACTGTAAATCCTTTTACCTCTGCAACTATGGGTAGTGATGATAGAGTTCGTGTAATGGTATCTGCGAATTGTGGAATGTCTTATTCGCCAATTTTTACTGTAAGTACAGCAAATAGTTTAGGAACAAACTTTACTAATTTTACAGTTCCATTAGGTGCATACGCTGGTCAAAACATCATCGTTGCTATATTGGCACAAGATGGACCAATTGATGATCCTGAGTCATATTATTTCCATTTGGATAATATTAATTTATATAACGCTTCTCCAGCAGATGCGGGTGTTTCTGGTTTTGTAACTCCTGGTAATACTTGTTATACAAGTGCTGAACCGGTTATAGTTACTGTAAATAATTACGGCACATCGCCCATTTCTAATTTTGCTGTTACATCATGGGTTTCAGGTGCGGTTACACAAACGCTTACTTCTACTTATGCAGGAACACTTGCAGTTGCTGCCAGTGGTACTATTAATCTTGGAAATTTAAATATGACAACTGCGGGTCAATATAATTTTAAAGGCTTCACATCTTTAACCGGAGACTTGAATAATATAAATGATACTATTATTACAATTAAAACCGCTTTGCCCCTTGGAACACTTCCGCAATTTGTAAACTTTACTGGTTATACGGGTGCTAATTTAACTACTGTATTTCCGGATTGGAGAGAGGGGGATGGCGCATTACTTCCAAACGGAACAACATCTAGCTGGATCAACCAGGCTAACTTTCCTGCATCAGGGAATGTTAATGCAAGAGTTTTTCTTTCAGCTACAGCAAATACAGAGTGGATCGTAGGGCCAAAAGTTCTTGCTACATCAAGTACACAGGTTTCGTTTGATGCCGGATTAACACTTGGTACAACAAGCCCTTTTACCACTGGCATTATGGGAAGCGATGATAAAGTAATTCTGATGGTATCAACTAATTGTGGCGCTTCTTTTACTCCGATTTTTACTATTAGCGCAACTAATAGTTTAACTGCTTCTTTTACAAATTTTAATATTTCTTTAGCTGCTTATTCTGGTCAGGAAATTATTGTTGGGTTTTTAGCAACGGACGGACCAATTGATGATCCTGAGTCATATTATTTCCATTTGGATAATATTAATTTGTATAATAATTCATCTATTGATGGAGGGGTTACTGCTATTCTTTCGCCAACGGTTAATGCATGTTTATCTACAACTGAGCAGATCATTGTTACAGTTAAGAATTTTGGTTTAGCAGCATTGTCTAATTTTCCTGTAACTGCCGTAATAAGCGGGCCGTTAAATACAACTATTACTTCAAACTACACAAATACTTTAGCTCCTGGAGCCAGTGCATCATTTACTATTGGTATTGCAAACATGAACATTGCGGGAAATTACACTGTAGATGCAAGTACTAATATCATAGGCGACCCAAATGGGTTTAATAATTCTAGTTCTTTATTTACTACATTATCGCCTGCGTTTGGTATTACTGGTGGAAATTTAATTTGCACTTCAGGATCGGCAACATTAAGTATAGTTGGTGCTGCGAGTACTTATACATGGTTTAATAATTCAAACAGTAACTCTATAGTGGTTAATCCTACTTCAACTACAACTTATTCGGCGCTTGGAACAGGTGGCCCGAACAATTGTCAGGTCTCAGCATTTTTTACAGTAACTGTAAACAATCCTACTATAACAACAGCAGGTGCTGCTGTTTGTGGAACGGCAGCAGTAGGAACTTTATCTGCTAACGCTTTCGCACCGGTAACGTGGTATGCAACATCAACGCCAACAAATCCTTTAGCAACCGGTAATACATTTACTGCAAGTGCGGCTACTACAACAACATATTACGCACAGGCAAATTCTACAAATACAGGAAGTATTGCAACAACATATACAGCCGGCAACGGATCTAGTGGAAATATGTTTGATGTAACAGCGCTTAGTGCTATCACAATAAATAGTGTAGATGTAATGATTAGTAGTGTGGCAATTTCTACAGTTGAAGTGTGGTATAGAGTTGGTAGTTTCGTAGGTTTTGAAAGCTCAAATATAGGCTGGACCTTAGCTGGAACAGGCGTTGTAATGGGGGCTGGTAACGGAAATCCGGTACCTTTAAACGTTAACCTTGGAATT
>JACDED010000107.1 GCA_013816615.1 Bacteroidota bacterium | reverse complement strand
GTCAAAGATACAAAGCAACTCACATAATAAAAACCAATGATATCAATAGTTTCAGACAATATAGTGTTGAAATCCCACTGTTCATTGCTTGCAGCGGACTCAAAATACGTATAAATAAAAAAAGATTATTGCTTTGCAATGATCTATCCTTTCATGTTTCGAGAATGCAAAAAAAGAGATTATCACTTCGCAAGGATCTATCCTAACCATAAGTCAAAATGCAAGGTCATTTTGCTTTGCAAAATGCTTTTTGTTTTTACCTTTATTTCGCCTGAAACTAAAGTTTCAGCTTATGAACGCAAAAACAAAAAGTCCCGCCTTGCGGCGAGACCTTTGCATTTATTAGTGGACCCGGAGAGATTCGAACTCTCGTCCAAATAAGGAAAAAATAAGCTTTCTACACGTTTAGTTATAACTTGATTGTAGGCTAAAGGCAGGCGTTATATCAAACCAACCCTTAACTTAGTTGCTAATATTGTTTTACTTAACAACATCGGTAAAACAAACTACACATTTATGATGCTTTACCCAAGGCGCAGAGCAGCTTAGCTCCCTGGAAAGCAAAGGTCACTTAATTCTAAATTAAGCAGCCATAGCGTAAGAATTCTCTTCGCCAAATAAAAGTTTTGAAAGTTCAGTTTAAAGAGCTCGTCTTACAACGCTCTACATGCTTACCTATCTGATGCGCTTACTGTCAAAACCGGTCGGGCCCATAAAATAAAGAACTTAATACACAAATTTACGAAAATTTATAAGCTTTTGCTGATTCCTGATTTTAATTTTATTTATATTTAACTAATCTTTAAAAACCAAACGTCATGAAAAAGATCTTTGCTGCTTTATTTCTTAGTCTTGCTATCACTGCTGCTTCAACAGCTCAAACATTTAAATCAAAACCTTTAAAATTAAAATACACACCACCAGCAGGTTGGATAGCCGAAGAGTTTGGCGACATCCTTGATTGGGAAAAATCGGGTAACAATTTATGCAAATGCTCTGGCGTAAAATTCAGTAAACAACATAAAGACGGTAAAATGAATGTGCTTGTTTATCCAAGTACACAATCAGGATTAGATTCGACCAAACGTAATTTTGTTGGATCGCTTGTATTTACCGATGTTCAAAAATACGACAAGACAAAAAACAAAGCTTTTTCTTTTGAAAGAAAGAAATCAAATTTTGTAGATGCTAAAAAAAATAATGAAAAATCGTTTGATGTAATTCGTTATTTCACAAAAGTAGAAGATCATTTTTATATTATTTATGCCTGGCAGGAAAACAAACAATTAATGAGTCCGCAAACTGAAAAAGAATTGTTTGAAATGATAAATGCTATAGAGCCTCTTTAATAAGTATTCTATTTCCTCGTAAAGAAATAAGAGTCCATATCTAATTCACGGTTCACTTTTATTTCTATTGTTTTTTCATTGCATTTTATTTCATGGATCCCTAAAGTAGGGTCCTGATAAATTATCATTGCAGTAGCAGGGTTTGTAAACTTTACTTTAGCTTTGTACATTGGATGAAACTCAAAATCCACTTCAGCATATTTGTCTTTTGCGGTTACTGTTATTTTTCCGTACTGAGTATTATTATAAATTCCTTCTAATTTTTTATAGTCTCCAGCTTTTGCAGTATAAGCACTTGCCTTTTTGCGCAAGTCGTTTACCATTTTTTGTTGCAGCCTGTTTTTTTCTGTAAAGTAATTATTGTATTGCTTACTATAATCACTAAACTTTTGTTTTGTAATATCACGGATCAATACTTTTGTTAATGCTTCAAAAAAGTATTGCGCATCGCTGTTTGTAAGAATAACAAAGCCTGTGTTTTCTTCGGGAATTAAAACGGTATTACTTAAAAATCCATTTACACCACCCGCGTGTAAAACAACTTTTTTTGCGCCTTCGTCTTTTAAAAACCAACCGAGTCCGTAAGTATCAAAATTATTTCCGTTGCCTCCGCCATCATTAACTATTGTATTAGATGCTTGTGTGTTTTTAATTACATCCGCTGGCAAGATCTGTTTATTATTATATTTTCCATCTGCCAATAACATAAGTAACCATTTACTCATATCATTTACTGATGAAGAAATAGAAGCTGCAGGACCAACATTATCCAGCTTCATAGGCGCTACCTCAACAATGGCAGTATCTATCATTGAATAAGCTTTTGATGCATTTGTTGCAGCGAAAAAATCTTTTTGAAGCGTAGATGTATTCTTCATACCAAGTGGAATAAAAATATGATACTTTAAATAATCATCCCAGCTTGTATCACAAACAGCCGGAATAATTTCACCCGCAGTTACAAAACCCATATTACAATAGCCGTACGCTTCACGCAATCCATATTTAGGTGTAATAAGTACCATATTTTCAATTAGTTCTTTTCTAGATTTTGTAGAATTAAAATTTATAAGATCACTTTGAAAAGTACTAAACCCAATACGGTGTGATAATACATCACGAATAGTTATTTGTTGTGTTAACCATTCTTCATTCATTTTAAAATACGGAAGATACTTTTTTACTTTGGCATCTAAATTTACCTTGCCGAAGTGTTCAAGCAAGGCTAAAGATATACCAGTAAATGCTTTTGTACATGAAGCTATTTGAAATACAGTATTTTCATTTACCAGTGTTTTTTTTGTTTTATCAGAGTAACCATAGCCTTTCATAAAAATAACTTTACCATCTTTTACAATAGCAATGGCCATACCGGGCAATCTCCAGCTTTTCATTTCGCGTTGAATATATTTATCAAGGCTATCATTAATAAAATTACCCTGAGCTACTACAAAATTTGTAATTAAAAGCAGTATGCTGATCCTTAAATAAGTTCTCATATTATTTTTTGATTAATTCTTTTACTTTAAGCATTTCAAGGTCTTTTTTACTTAAAATATCTTTTATAGTATACGTTATTGAATAATCAGGCATAATACCGTGGCCGGTTATTTTCGGGCTAACATCATGCACAATTCTAAAAGCCGGCATGCGTATCTTTGCTTTTGTATTTGGCAATTTATAATATGGCGTAATACCTGCGTTGCAACCTTCGCGGGCGCCTGCGGTTTCTTCACCAACAAAAACAGCTCTTTTATTTTCTTTTAAATAAGCAGCCACCAAACAGGAAGCAGAGAAAGATCCCCCGTTTATCAATACATAGATATTATTATTATAATGATTTTTCTTTCGTGGCTTTATTGTATAAATAAAATTATCAGTATCATTAATTGTTCTCTTTTTTGAAATAAGAGAAAATCCAAAACGCATAAGCTTAAAAAACACTTCACCATGTGTATATTTTTTATAAGGATAAGATCTTATTGCAGTTTTTAATGTTTGCGTTTGTGCTGTATCAATTAAATAACTTAATAAATTATACGAGTTCTCTAAACTGCCACCGCCATTATTACGCAGGTCGATGATCAGGTTTTCTGTTTTGTTCTTTTTTAAATTTCTGAATATTCTTCTATAAGCTTTATTTGTACGTTTTCTTGAAAATGCATCTATCTTTAAGTGAAAGCTTTTATTTTCTTTATCTAAATAATTAAAGTGCAATTTCGCTAACCTGTATCTTGAGTACGTGCTATCTAGTTTAACACCAATTGGCACAGGTGGAATTGTTTTTAATTTAATCGCAGGATATTTTACAGTTTTAATATTCTTTCCGGATAAATATTTTACCATGAATGTATCGGGCCTTCCAAATAACGAAAGATAATAGGCATTAAAACCTAATTGCAAGTAATGCTCTTTGCCGGTTGTATTAAAACCATCTGTGCTGATCATTCGTTTGCAATAACGAAGCATCGAATCAACTGCTATACCATTTATCTCAACAATTTCAGTTCCTTTTTTTAGGAGTGTGTCTTTCTTTTTATCAATACCTGCAAGCACAAAAGCTTTATCTTTTATTGGAATAAAAAAATAAGGAGAGAAATTATAGGATAGTTTTGCAGCAGCTTTGTAATAATCTTTAGAAAGGATAGCTTCAGTATGCCCACAATGGATATCGTCTATTAATAACTTTGTTCTTATACGGAATTGTTTTTCGGTTAAGCTATCGTTTAATTGACTGATAAAATCATTAAATAACTTTATGTAATGTGGGCGGGTATTATAAATACCAATTGCAGGATGCATTGCCAGTGTAACATTTTTAAGAATTTCAGCATCGGTTTTTAGTTGTGCAGGAGAATATTTTTTAACCAGTGGCGATTCTTTTTCTTTCTGCGACAGGCAAGGCAGATTAAGAAAAAAAACAGAAAAAATAATAAGCGAAATCTCCCTAAAAAATGGCATAAATGTTATCTTTGTAAAAATACAAAATAGAATGCAAAGAATTAAAATAGGCGTATTACGTGAGGAAAAAAGTCCGCCGGATAAACGCGTACCTCTTACCCCACTTATCTGCTCAGATTTAACAAGAAAATACCCAAATATTGAAATTGTTGTACAACCCAGTAAAATAAGGTGTTACAGCGATGATGAGTACACCTCTTTTGGTATAACTTTGCAAGAAGACCTAAGCGATTGCGATGTATTAATGGGCGTAAAGGAAGTGCCCGCCAACCTGATCATTCCGGGTAAAAAATATTTTTTCTTTTCACATACCATCAAAAAACAGCCTCATAACAAGAAGCTGATGAAGGCCATTATTGAAAAGAAAATTCAAATGATCGATTACGAAACATTAACCGATAAAAATCACAATCGTATTATTGGTTTTGGCCGCTATGCAGGCGTTGTTGGGGCTTACAATGGCATTTTAGGTTATGGATTAAAGTATGATCTTTTTCGTTTAAAGCCTGCCAACCTTTGCCGCGACAGGGCCGAAATGGAAGAAGAACTTAAGCGTGTAAAATTACCAAATATAAAAATTGCCTTAACAGGCGGTGGCCGTGTGGCTAATGGTGTTATTGAAACATTAAGTGCTTTACGTATAAGAAAAGTTACACCTGAAGAATTTTTAATGGCTTCTTTCCGCGAACCGGTATATTGCCAGCTTAATCCACGCGATTATGTTGAAAGGCCGGATGATCACAATTTTGACCTTAATGATTTTTTTAAACATCCTGAACATTTTGTTTCAAAATTTAATGCGTTCACAAAAGTTACCGATCTATATCTTTCTGCTCATTACTGGGATCCACGTTCGCCAAAAATGTTTACTGTAAATGATATGAAGGAAAGTGATTTTCACATGTCGGTAATTGCAGATATTACTTGTGATATTGATGGTTCGGTACCTACAACATTAAGAGCAAGTGCTATTACACAACCATTTTACGGTTATAATATTGTAACGGGTAAAGAAGATCTGCCATTTAATAAAGATACTATTTGTATTATGGCCGTTGATAATTTACCATGCGAATTACCACGTGATGCCAGCGATGATTTTGGGAAAGACCTAACGGAACGCGTATTGCCGTTCTTAGTTAGTGAAGATAAAGATAAGATCATTGAACGCGCCAGCATTGCTATTGATGGTAAGCTGACCAAGCCTTTTGAATACTTAGCAGATTATGCTTATTAATAAAAAAGCCACATTTTAAATGTGGCTTTTTTTTATTCCTTTTACTGTCAGTTCGGGTGATTTTTGGTTTGTACTGGCAAAAATTCTATCGAGAACTGATCTCTAAGAATTTCTTCTCGATACATCCTTCGTTACCGTTTCGGACAATGCATAATTATTTATCTCTTGCGGCTAACCATTTTGTAACTGCAGGCGCTAATTCTTTTTGAGATTTGCCGCCAACAAATACACCAATGTGGCCACCTTTAAAACTGTAAAGTTCTTTATCCTTACTTCCAACAAGATCGTTTAACGGAATAGTTGCAGCAGGAGGTACCAAATGATCTTCGGTTGCGTAAATATTTAATAATGGTGATGTAAGGTTTTTTAAGTTCACTTTTTTACCACCAACTTCTAATTCACCTTTTACTAATTTATTTTGCTGGTAAAGCTCTTTCATGAATTGACGGAAACACTCCCCAGCCTGCGCAGGGCTTTCGCTGATCCATTTTTCCATGCGCAAAAAGTTCATCAGCTTATCGGGATCATCCAAACTATTATTTAATGTTTGTTGCTTTTGCACTTTCATCATTGGCTTTAACATATCAAACCCTTGATTTAAAAAATCACCTGGGACAAGCCCATGATTGGCATCCACCAATTTATCGAAATCCATATCGCGGCTCCATTTAAATAATAAACCGTCGTTAGTACTAAAATCAATTGGGGTTACGTGTGTAACTAAATTTTTTATTTTGTTTGGGAACAAAGAAGAATAAATAACACTTAAAGTTCCACCCTGGCAAATACTTAAAATATTTATTTTTTCAGTACGGTTTTTCTTGCGCATAAAATCAACGCAATTATTTATGTAACCATTTACATAATCATCCATACTTAAAAAACGATCTGACTTACCTGGATATCCCCAATCAATAAGATATACATCAAAACCGGCGTTCAATAAGTTCTTTATATAACTACGGTCAGGCTGAATATCCAACATTTTATATGTATTCACTAAAGCGTAAACAATTAAAATGGGCGTTTTGTAAGTAGCATCAGTATCCCTGTTATAACGGTATAAGGTTAATTTATCCTCGTTATAAACTGCTGTTTTTGGTGTAGTGGCAATCTCTACTTCACTGATCTTATTTAAGGTTTCGTAACTCTTTAAAACCTTCTGGCTCATATCGGCCATTTCTTTAATAATGTTTGTTTCCATAAATTAAATTTCTATTAGTAATATAAACAAAAAAAGCCGCCCTGCAAACACACAAACGGACGGCTTTTAGGGTTCTTAGCTATAAGGACTATTTTTTCTTTTTAGAGTTTTTATCATCTTCAAATAATTCAGCAGTTTGATTTGCTAATTTTGCCTGAAGGTCTTTTACTTGTTTTTTTAATTCATAAACAGCTTTTTGCATTTCTTCAACTTCTGATTTAAAAACTACAGGGTAATTTTCAAACACATGTTCAAATTGAGATTCGAAATGTTTTTTAACATCCATGCTTAAGTTTAAAGCTTCACCTTTTACTTTGCTGAATTCGTCAGTTGCGAATAATTCAGTAAATAATTGCTCGTTTACTTTTACCCACTCATTATACATTTCTTGTGCGTTAGGCACTTGTGATAAATTTGCAGGATCTTTAAATTTTTCAGCGTATTGTTGCGCGATCTTTTCTACACTTTTTTGAGTTGTAGCTTGTAATTGCATTTGTAATTCAGATTGTTTAATGCTGTACTCAGTCATTTTATCCATTAAAGCAATTGTAGCTTCAACGTTTTCTTTTTCTTTTCCGGGATTAGCTAATTTTAAGATCGGCTCAAAAGTTTTACCAAAAATATTATTGGTTTTGTTATAAAGTTCTTTTAAGCTTGCCAAGTTAGAAGAATCACCTGCAAATGCATTTGGAAATTCTTTAGACATATTTTGTACTTGCGTGTAATATTCTTTAGCTAAATTATTATTGTTAGTAAAGAAACCTTGTACTTGTTTCATACCATTATCATACACTTCTTTTAAAGAAGAACCTGTATAAAAATTACCAAACATTTGTTTCGTTAAATTACTGTAGCTATCTGCAGTAAAATAATTTTTAAATGCATCCATATTGAATTGGCCTTTTTTCATAGCTTCTGCCATTGGTTGAAAAAACTCCTGCATTTTAGCATAATTTTGGCTGCCTTGTACAAAGTTTGTAAATACATCTTTGTTAAAACCGCCATTCATGTTCTTGCTCATTGAATCGTAAGAAGAATTCAATGTGTTCATCCATGAATTATAAATGTTTGTAAAAGCAGTATTTGTTTGACCAAAATTGCTCATATAATCTTGTGGTGTTTTACCAAAACTTTGAAAGCTGTTGTTAATGCTTTGATTAAAATCTGCCATTTGTTTAGCATAACCAGATTGTTGGTTAAACCAATTTTTGAAAAAATCCTGAGGATTAGTTTCGTTATTATTATTGTTAAACATGCTTGCAGATGATTGTTGCATGCCGTTTAAAATAGACATTTGTTTATCCAACCACTCTTTGTAAATATTTTGGCCTTCATGTGCAATATTACCATTGCTAAGTGCTGTTTGCATTTTCTTTGCAGAATCCATCCAGGTATTTAAATACTGTGTTTGGGTTTCAACCATTGTGTCGATGAAGGGATTTGATGTTTTCATTGTTTTCTATTATTTTATTGTTATTATATTGTTATTCAGAATCTTACTTGTAATTACCTGAAATTCAGTTTTTTACGAGTGTTTTTAAATTCCGGTGCAAATATCGGAAATTAATCGGTCAAAATCCAAATTTTGTCGATTAAATAAAGGTTATTTAACAAAAAGCCATGTTTAACGATTTAGATTTAAGCTTTTTAACGTAGATATTTAAAATAATACCTTTGTACAATTGAGTTTAACGATAAATAATTATTCAGGTTTCATAAAAAAGGAGGCAAAACGCCTCGGCTTTGATTTTTGTGGTATTAGCAAAGCAGAATTTTTGGCTGAAGAAGCGCCGCGTTTGGAAAAATGGCTAAAAGAAAACAAAAATGGCCAGATGAAATACATGGAAAATTATTTTGATAAACGCTTAGATCCGCGCTTATTAGTGGATAATGCCAAATCTGTTATTTCTTTATTATATAATTATTATCCGGAGCAAATACAAAATGAGTCTGCGCCAAAAATTAGTAAGTATGCTTTTGGAAAAGATTATCATGAAGTAATAAAAGATAAACTAAATGAATTTTTATTTTCATTAAAACAAGAAATAGGAAATATTTCAGGACGCGCATTTGTTGATAGTGCGCCTGTAATGGATAAAGTGTGGGCAGCAAAAAGCGGTTTAGGTTGGGTTGGAAAAAATTCTAACCTTATTAATAAAGAAAAAGGCTCTTTCTTTTTTATTGCTGAATTAATTATTGATGTGGAATTGGAATATGATGGACCAATAAAAGATTATTGTGGCACCTGCACCAAATGTATTGATGCCTGCCCTACTGAAGCAATTGTAGCACCTTACATTGTAGATGGCAGCAAATGTATTAGTTATTTAACCATTGAATTAAAAGAGGCCATACCATCTGAATTTAAAGATAAAATGGATGGCTGGGCTTTTGGTTGTGATGTTTGCCAGGATGTTTGCCCGTGGAATAGTTTTAGTATGCCTCATAATGAAACGCAATTTAAAAATACTAACGGTTTGCTCAATTACACAGAAGCAGAATGGAATGATATTACTGAAGAAACCTTTAATGCTGTTTTTAAAAATTCGGCCGTTAAACGAACAAAGTATAAAGGGTTAAAAAGGAACTTAATGTTTTTGAAGAAGTGATTATTCTTCTTTTTACCCTCTTCCGTGTCCGATCATATTTACAACTACCTGATCGAACAAAAATATTAAAGCAAAAATTATTAGTACAGAAATTATTTTACAAACCCTTAGTTTTAATGTTTGATCATTACTAAAATTAGAAGGGAAATTAGTGAGCGCTCTAAAAGCCATAACAACTCTTTCTTTATTAAAAAGTAGAATGAATAACAACATGCAAAAATAAATTAATGCGCTCGCCAATGCGCCATACTTATCAAGGAAAATAATATCAAATACAATTATATTGGTTAATACCGGCAAAAGAATTGCTACGCCAATTAATTTTGTTTTATTAAACAATAACAGTAAAGATCCAAGCATTTGTGTTATTCCTATAAAAAGTACATAGGCGTATGAATGGCCCATAAATGTCCATGCCAACTCAAAGCCTTGGGCCTCGCCTAAAGGTATAGAAGCGACTTGAGGCGGTATTCTTTCCGGGGTATAAAACTGTCCGCCCATAATTTTTCCAAGGCCATACACGCTCATGAATATAAAAACGTATGCCCTGAAAACAAATTCTAAAACTTCTGTTATATATTTTTTCATTTAAAATTTCATTCAATTCTTGTAAGATCAATGCCTAAAAAAACCGCAACCCTAATTTGCAGCAAGGGATTGCGGTTTGTGGTACACACATGAAAAAAACTATTTAATTTTTCTGGCCGGCATTTTTGCGCCACCCTGGTAAAGAGTTAATGATGTAATATTGCCTGTGTCATCTTTATTAAATTCTATTTGTGCATCAACAATTTTTAAAAAATAGAAGTTCTCTTTCTCGGGATAGATCTCATATTTATCCTGTCCTGTTGCTTGTGAATAAATATTAATGCCATCGGTAGTAATGCTTAAAATAAATCCAGGTTTTAATTCATACTCGCCAACCAATGTTTTGTAAATGCTTTTATTTACAGCTATCATTTTATGTTCAGTAGGCAGATCAAATTTTTCGCCAAACATAATTGCCGTGGCCATTTTATTCGCGTTAAATAACTGATAATTGTCTACGTTCTTTAAAATAATAATGCACATGTCATCATCAGTAAAACGATTGATAACTGTATTAAATCCTTCAATACCTCCACCATGAAAAAACTTTTTATGCTCTTTATATTTGGTAACCATCCAACCGTAAGCGTAGTTATCTAAAAAAACTGTCATTATCTTTTCAATAGTTTCTTTTTTCACAAGTTTTTCAGAGTATAAAGCCTGGTCCCATAAAAACAGATCCTCAACTGTTGAGTACAATGCGCCTGCGCCTGCAGGGATTGTCATATCTATATAAGCTGCTTGTATCAACCCTTCATTGGTTTCTGTATATCCTATTGCTGAATTTTTTAAAATACCATTTGGCGGATATAAACCGGAGTTTTTCATTCCTAAAGGATCAAAAATATTTTCTTTCATATAATCGCTGTAGTTTTTACCTGAAGCTTTTTCTATAATATATGTCAATAAAATATAACCTGAATTGCTGTATTTGAATTTAGAACCGGGCTCAAATTCAAGTGGTTTATCTTTTGTAAGGGCAATTATTTGCTCTAAAGTATGCGGTTTACCCTTAATACTATCAAACACAGGTAACGCTGTTACATTGGGAATTCCAGATGTATGTGTAAGTAAATTATGGATAGTAATTTTATCACCATTCGGATAATCGGCAATGTATTTTGTGAGCTTATCTTCTGTACTTAATTTTCCTTTTTCCTGAAGGATCATTATTGCCATTGCTGTAAATTGTTTTGATACAGATGCCAGCTTGAATTTTGTGGTTGGCGAATTTGCTAAAGCAGAAGTATTATTTGCCATACCATAGCCTTTGCTTAAAAGTACTTTTCCTTTTTTAGCAATAAGTACTGATCCGCAAAACATATTCTTTTTTGTGTATACACGCAACATCAGATCTATGCGTGCAGCCTTTTCAAAATCCGTTTGTGCATTGGTAAAAAATACGCATAGCAATAGCAGGATGAATAAATATTTTTTCATACAATTTTTTTTAAATCGTTAATAATAAGACGTTGAAACTTTAAAAAAAGTTACAGTGCAGAAATGTTATTTTTCTCCTTTGTCTCCCTTGTTACCTTTAGTGCCTTTATTTCCTTTTGAACCTTTGGTATCAATTTCCTCAGGCTCCACAGGTGCTTTAGGCTCGCCTGGTTGTTTTGGAGTTTTTATTTTAATACCATTCTCATCAATTTTAATTTCAGCATCAGTTCCATTTACTTTAATGCCATCTTCATTAATGGTAATGTTCTTTCCGTTTAATTCGTGGTGACGGTGATTAAAGTTGAACTCTTCATCTAATTCTTCCAAACCTTCACAATCAATACACTCCAAGCCACGATCTGTCATCTTCCATCTGCGGCCAACCATATTTCCATCCCAGGTATTGGTAGTATTTTCAATATCATCTAAAAGATATTTTACACTTTTGTCAAAATAAATTACTTTTCCTTTTGGTAATTTAAGTTTGATGTTTACTTCCTGCGCACGGAATTTTGTACCTGCTAAAACTGTAAACACTTCATCAAAGATCAATTCGCTGTTGTTTTGTGAATAGGTATATTTAATTGATTTTGCATTTTCGTTTGCTTCGCGTTTATTATTACCTCTTGCTTCGTAATTGATCACTAATTCAATGCTATCCGAATTACTTTCTATTACATCAAGCCCTGCACAACCAATAATAGTTAGTTTTTTATTAAGATCGCCAAACTGATAGCCACTGTTGTTCCTTCCAAAATAGGTATCAAGATCATCTGCATTCTCGTAACCGTATGGTTTTAAAGTTAACATAGCGGGATTTAATTTTATTGTGAGTGTATCACCCATGCCATGTAACACTTCTGTTTCTTTTACTTTTGAGCCTTCGTTAAATTGTTTTACTGTTTTTACAGTAGTGTAAATTCCGATCATTACACCAAGTATCCATGTAATACCTAAGCTTAAATTTAACCAGCGGTTGTTGTATTTAAATTTGAACAACAATTTTATACCGCCAAACAACAACATAAAAATTGGTATACCTGCAACAATAATAAAAGAGAAAACTGCCATTGCATAATCTGCAGAAGAACCAAAGATAACCGACTTCCAGTTAGTGATATCTGAATTAGAATCAGCTACCGAAATACCAAATAAAGTGGTTACATAAGCAAATAAAAATGCACATCCTAAAAAGATAAGGAACAAACCAATTAAACGACCTAATACATTAAATATACCGTTTAAAATAGTTGACACATTACTGCGTACATTATTGCCGTACGAGTTATTTCTAAAACGGTTTCTAACATCCTCTGCCTCTTCTTTAAACGATTTAAAAATATTATTTACGTTGGCCGATTCGCCACGCATGGCAAATTTATCGGCTGTAGTTTTTGCTTCAGGAATAATGATCCACAAAATAATGTATACCCAAAGACTTAAGCCGCCAAAAAATATTAATAAGAACATGGCTAAGCGGATCCAAACGGTATCAACATCAAAATATGCTGCTAAACCGCTACAAACGCCACCCAGGGCTTTATCATCGGGGTTACGGAACAAACGACGTTTGGCCTTTTCGTCTGTATCATTTGTTTGATCATTTTGTGTTTTATTTTCAGTTTTGGTTTGTTCGCCACCAAATTCTTCGGGCTTACCCATAACTGATTTTACATGATCTACATCCGCCATTAATACTACCTGTTTTACTGCATTTATTTTTTCCTGCAATAATTCGGCAATACGGGCTTCGATATCGCTCATAATTTCGTTACCACCGTCGGTATTACTAAAATAGCCTTTTATTGTAGCCAGGTATTTACTTAAGCTATCGTACGCATCTTCTTCAATATGAAAAATTATGCCGCTAATGTTTATGGTTACTGTTTTATTCATTGTTTAATATTTTTATTGTTATTTTTTTCCTTTTTCTATTGTTTTGTTAACGGCATCAACCAATTCTGTCCACGATACCTGAAGCTCTTTTAAGTACTGCTCTCCAATTTCGGTAAGCTTGTAATACTTTCGTGGCGGGCCGCTGGTGCTTTCTTCCCAACGGTAGCCTAAAAGGCCTGTATTTTTCAATCGTGTTAATAATGGATATAATGTACCTTCAACTACTACTAACTTTGTATCTTTTAGTTTATCTATAATTTCTGTTGGATAAGCGTCTCCTTGCGAGAGGATAGAAAGTATGCAGAGTTCAAGAACACCTTTTCGCATTTGGGCCTGTGCGCCTGCTGCTCTCTCAAAACCTTCGCCGGTCTTTTCTGTATTCTCTGAGTTTCCCATGTTTTATTCTTGTTTTTTTATTTAATACTAATTAAACTGTTTTAATATTTAATGTAACGCTATGCACAACATTACTTTTTATTTTATCAAGGTTTAATTTTAAAAATTGTTTTTCGATCTCGGCTTTTAAATTCTGATCATTTGTTTTGGCAAGTACAAAATCAACCTTACCATTATTATCTGTTGTAAAAAGCACTTCTACTTTTTGAGACGCGTTTACAGGAATAATGATCTGTGGAAATTTAAAATAATCTTTAATTGTTTTTTCAGTTTCAATAGCCTCAGGACTTATTCCTGCTTTTGTATTTGGCTTAACAGTTAATGAGATCAATAATAAGCCTCCCATTAATATTAGTGTTGTTATTTTATTTCTTGTTTTCATTTTTATTTAAATTTTTAAATTTTATATATCAGTACTTTTAAACCATAGCTATTTGGTGATACAAACATACATATATTTTTAAGTACCTTGCAACACATAGTACTAAATATTTTGTTAAAAATATCTAACTAATTGATTATCAATAATAAAATTTAATATGTGAATCCTTAAAATTTGGTATCTTTGTGTGAAATTTTAAAAAAATGCACAGTTGGTCTGCGGATTTTGCCGCTTTATTTTCACTAAATGGTCTTATTGGTTTACTAACCCTTTCGGTTTTAGAGATAATATTAGGGATAGATAATATCATCTTTATTTCAATAGCAGTAAATAAACTTCCGGCTTCCCAACAAAAAAAAGCCCGTACAATTGGGCTTACTCTAGCACTGGTAGTGCGTTCTATACTCTTACTATTTATAGGTTGGATAGCCGGGTTAAAAGCTGCTTTATTTCATATAGGCGATTGGGGTGTTAGTGGTAAAGGTTTGATCTTAATTGGAGGTGGTGTTTTTTTATTAATAAAAACATGGCAAGAGATCATGGAAAAGATCTACACAGATGAAGATGAAATAGAACACACCGGCACAAAAGGCAAAAGCACATTTAATGCTATTATACTACAAATAATAATCATTGATTTTGTGTTTAGCTTTGACAGTATACTTGCTGCGGTTGGTGTAAGCGGTGTTGTTTTAATTATGATAAGCGCGGTGGTAATTAGTATGTTATTAATGATCTTATTTAGTGGGTATGTTGCTGAGTTCATAAATAAAAATCAAGGTATTAAAATGATAGCCTTAACTTTTTTATTAGCAATTGGTGGAATATTATTAGCAGAAGGAATTATTGACAGCTATAATTTTTCTGTACCTGAAGAGAATCATATTGAATTAAATAAAAACTACGCGTACATAGCTTTAGCATTTGCTTTGTTGATTGAAGTGTTTAACATGAAAGAAAAAGCTGTTAAACGTAAGAAAGATCTTGGATTATAAGGAAGAAATTACAAAGATACCAGCGTCTGGTATTGCTCTTTATAATTTTTTTTTGAAAAGAACCGAATAGCCTCTTCAGAAATGTTTTGTTTTGTTTTCAGATCTGGTTTTACACTGGCTTTATTAAACGCTTTATACGTAAAACCCCAATCTTTTTCTTTTGATAATTGTGTATAATCACCTAACTCATCTGAGATTATAACTTTTAAACCGCTTGCTAAATACTCAGCATATTTTACCGGCGAAGCAACTTTATTTGTAACAGAATTTTCGCGGATCAATAAACCATAATCACCAACCAATAAATATTGTGCAACACTATCAGGACTCAAATGTTTTCTTATTACCTGAGAAGGAAATAATTCCTGCACCTTTTCAATATTTTTATCTGAAGGAGAAAAAAATATAATTTTATTATCTGTACTTCTTTTTAAAATTGGCTCTAAAAAAGAAAACATCAATTCAAATGACTGCCAGCCAGCTACTGAACCTGAATAAACATAAACTGTATCAGTTTCTGCCAAATCAAGTTCTTTTCTTTTTTTTGAAATATTTTCTTCTGAAATTTTTATTTTTTCGAAATCATTATTAAGTGTACAAGGAATTATAACATAATCTAAACCTGTATACGAATATGCTTCTTTCCAATATTTAACCAATTCATTCGAAACTGCAATTCTTTTATCCGAAGTTAATATCACTTCTTTTTCATAAGTTCCAATAACACTTAATAAATTCTCATCAGTTACAACTTTATATTCCTTCCATTCAGCTTTTATTGCCCCTCTTCCATCATATACTACTTTAACCCTATTCTTCATTTCTAAAGCCAGCTTAGTTGCTATTACACTCCTTGCAATTATTGTTTTTGGTTTATAGATAGAACAAAACAAACTTAATAAGAATCTATTCTTTTTCCAGTTTTGCATTTTTGGATACATAGGCAATACAATTGCATCCGGTAATTGTGCTTTTATCTTTTTTTTATTTTCAGAAAAACTTCTTAAAGAAATAAAAGCCAGTAACCTGGCCTTTGCTTCAAAATTTTGATTGATAAATTTTACAACATCAATTACCTGGCTCGAATAAATACCCGAAGGCGCATCATTAAAGGTGACATATAAGATCATGAATTTACCAAAACTGAAAGAATTCGTTCCGTTGCCTTTCCATCCCATAGCGCCGGAACAGTCCCTTTTTTATAAACACCTTCTTCTATTTGACGTATGTATGTTTTTATCTCTTCTAAATCAAAATCTAAAAGTGTATTGGTTCCTTCATCCACAGTAACCGGCCTTTCGGTATTGGGACGGAGCGTTAAACAGGGTTTCTGCCTGTAAGTTGATTCTTCCTGAATGCCACCACTGTCGGTTAAAATAAATTCGCAGTTCTTAACTAATTTTTGAAATGAAAAATAATCCAAAGGTTCTGTATAAATTAAATGTTTGTTTGCAATCATTCGCTCATACAAACCAAATTCTTTAGCGTTTTTAATCGTTCGGGGATGAATCGGAAAAACCACTTTATGGTTTATGGTTACATATTCTATTAACTGAATTAATTTTTCCAATTCAATTTTATTATCCACCGTTGCCGGACGATGCATGGTCATCAGAACAAATTTATCTTTTCCAATTCCTAAGTCGCTTAATACCATCGAGGCACTTATTTCTTTTTCGTAAGCCACCATCGTATCGATCATAGTGTTACCTACAAAATGTATTTTAGAATTATCCTTGCCTTCTTTTTGAAGATGTTTTAATCCACTTGGCTCAGTAACAAAATAATAATCGCTTAGTTCATCCGTCAGAATTCGAT
>JACDED010000004.1 GCA_013816615.1 Bacteroidota bacterium | reverse complement strand
ATCTCAAAGTATTCCATCAGCTCCGAAGGAAATACGTTTTCTATAAAATCGTGTGTGATATCTTTAAGGATTAGTGAACCGAAAGCTAACTATTTTTACCCTGCTCCCCAACTTTTACGGCTGACCCGAAACAATTGCAAAAATAACTGCTGATGGTAAAATTGAAATTAGTTCAACAGTTACAACAGATGACATGGATATTAACGGTGTAGATATAGCGAGAACTATTTATAAATTAGAAGTAAACGGAAATACACTAATTGTAAAGGACACCAAAAAAGAAATTTTAAGTAAAGAAGACGAACCGAAACAGGATTAGAATTTATAATACAATCCCCCTAACCCCCTTCGCAAAGGGGGAATTGAGTGCGCGTTTTTATTTCTTTCGCAAGTTCAGCTGCGTTAACTCCCTTATCCAACCAATTAATTTTTATTCCTTTTTCCATTTTGCGAAACCAAGTCATTTGCCGTTTAGAGAATTGATTGATAGCGGTACTTAGTTGGATAACTAATTCTTCTTTAGAAATTTTATTTTGTAAATAATTGGATAGGAATTTATATTCTAATCCTAAAAATTGTAAACGCTCATGTGTCATTCCTTTTTTCAACAGTCCTTCAGCCTCTTGTATTAAACCGTTATCTAATCTTGATAGTAGACGTTTATAAATAAGATCTTTTCGTTTTTCTATGTCTACATTTATGCCAACGTAATAAGGTTTGTAGGGAAGTTCGGTATTTTTTAATTCTGTTTTAGTATTCTTTAAAGAGTCTGCAATTTCAATAGCGCGGATCAATCTTTTTTTGGAATTAAGATCTGTATCTTTTAATTTTTCGTTCTTGTAATTGCTTAATCGTATTTGTAATTCTTCTTTTGAAAGAATTTCCAATTCCTTTCTTAAAGCTTCATTTTCTTTTATTTGTGTAAAGCTGAAATCTTTTTGTAAAGCATCTAAATACAAACCTGTGCCACCACAAATAATGGGCAATTTATTTTCTGCGTTAATTTTATCGAAGGCAATTTTTAGTTCCCGTACAAAGTCATGTAAATAAAATTGTTCTCCCGGTTCAATGCTATCTATTAAATGATAATTTATTTTTTTATCATTAACCACATATTCTTCAAGATCTTTTCCGGTACCAATATTCAACTGTTTATATACTTGTCGCGAATCGGCAGAAATTATTTCGCCATTTAAATGGTATGCCAGCTCACAAGCCAGTTTTGTTTTACCACTGGCGGTGGGGCCGAGGATGACGAGACAATTATTTTTCATTGCATTGCAAATTTAGTTAAATTTTTTCTTAGAAGCTTAATTGCTTTGTTTACTTGCGATTTTGGTTTTCCTCTCCCGCCCTTCGGGCACCCTCTCCAGAGAGGGACACTTTGTTTGCTTGCGCTTTATTAGTACGCGTGAGCACAACTAGTGTCCCCCTCCTGAGGGGGTGTCGCGAAAGCGACGGGGGAGGAAAAATAGTATGTGAAATTTTAAAAAAGGGCCAACCCGCATTGGGTGCTTACGCTATATGTTTTGGAACATAGATCATTTTTACATTCCCTGCGTTTTGTGTTTTATAGAATAACTTTTCATCAAAGCTTTCATTTGTAAAGGCAATCCTTTCGAATGTTTTTTTATTTACGAGAAAAAAGAGGGGAGGTGTTTCGCTGTGTTTTTTAAAACCTGCTTTCACAAACGAATCTCCGTTTGAGAATTGTTTGTCAACGTAGGTCATAATATCGCCGGCACTCTTTTCTGTAAAAAAATGTTTCATGAGCTTTGAAAGGCCGCCGGTAATAGTAATGCCGCTTTTGCAACAAAAACGAATTAATTCAAAGGATTGTTTTCCTTCGGGCAAACGGTTCATTTTTCTGCCTTTTGAAAAAGAGGCGGCACCTATTAATTCACCTTTATAAAATAGTCCGTAATTATAAGCGCTTGTTGTAGAACCAAAAAAATGATATTCCTTAAAAAAAACTTCTGCTGTTTGTTTGCTTATTTTTTCTATACTGCAATTTCTCGCAAAAACAGTTGTGTTGAGATTTAATTTTGAAAGAATGATCGGAATTATTTTTTTGTGTTGTGTTACAACATAGTCTATTGGAATGGTTAATTTGTTGTCACTTTCATATTCGCCAACAAACATTTCTACAGATCTGTCTTTTGAAGAAATGATAAAAGCATCACCCTTATAAACGCATTTTAAGGAGAGCGCTTCAAGATCTTTTATTAAGGGAGATAGATATTTAAGGTTATTTGACAGAATATAAATTTATGTAAATAAAAAATCCATCTACTGGTTGCAATAGATGGATCTTATAAAAGTTTAAAAAATTATGCGTTAACAGGTTTCACCGCTTTATCTACACAAGCAGAAATTTTATCTGCCAATGTTTTCATATCGCTTTCTGTCCATTTGTATTTTACGCCAAATGAAATTAAACGGCCAATAACGGCTTGTGTTTTTGGTAAATTTAATTTGTTATAGTCTTGCGATCTTTCAAACAACTCTGCTGGTAATTTAGAAACCGTGCTCAAGTTCTTTAAATGATCCCATTGATTGATAAAATGGTACATGTTCTTAAACCAATAATCAAAACCAACTACGCCTGCAGCATTCATTTCATCAACCGCGCGTTGTGCAGTTTCGGTATCCGGTAATAATATGTTTAAGAAAGTAGCAGAATCGCCGCTTTCATCTCCCAATTTTGAAAAAGAGATCTTTGAATTTTTAGACAGGATATCCTGCATGAATTTTTTGTTCTTGCGGTTCTTTTCTTTTATGCCCGGCACTTTACGCGTTTGCGCTACAGCTACAGCGGCGTGTAATTCAGAGATACGGTAATTAAAACCTAAAAAGGGGTGATTTTCCATCCCACGCTTTTCGCCAACGTGATTATGACCATGATCGCTATATACATCGGCTTTTTTATAGGTCTCTTCATCGTTGGTTACTAAAACACCACCTTCGCCGGCTGTTGCGATCTTAAAGAAATCGAAAGAGTAGCTTCCGGCTTTACCAAAAAGACCGGTATAAGTGCCTTTATAAGAAGAAGCAAAGGCCTGGCCCGCATCTTCTACCAAAATTAAATTGTGTTTTTTGATCACTGCCATAATGCTATCCATTTCGGCATTACCGCCACACATATGTACCAGGCAAACACCCGTTGTTTTTGGTGTGATAGCTTTTTCAATACCTTCTGCGCTTAAGCAAAGGGTTTCATCTATCTCGGCAAATACAGGAATAGCGCCAATGAACAGAACAGCTTCTACGCTGGCTATAAAGGTAAAGGGAGTAACAATCACTTCATCACCCGCACCAATGCCGCTCGCAGCAAGCGCTGTAGCAATAGCGGTAGAACCACTGCTCATAGCATGCGCAAATTTAGCCCCGGTTATTTTCCTAACTTCTGCTTCAAAATCTTTGGCTTTCCAATGGCCATTACGTTGTGCATCATGTCCATAGCGAAACAGCATGCCTGTTTCCATCACATCGTTTACTTCTTTACGCTCTTCGGCGCCAAATAATTCTGTTCCTGGCATAGGTTTAATTTTTATGTGGTTAAAGTTACGATTTATTGAGGTTTTATCAAAAACGTAAAAAGAGGAGGCTTATTGTTGTGGGGATTGACTGGTGTTGGTAATAAAGCTCTGTGTTTGAGTGCATGAAGTTTAATATTTCGGTGTTATGGTCTCAGGCATCATCTTTGAAATAAATTAATTTAAAGAACTCTAAAATGAAAATAACTTCAAAAGACGGAACTCAAATTGCTTATGACAAAACAGGAAACGGCCCGGCACTTATCATAGTTGATGGCGCATTTGGTTACAGGCAAAACGGAAATACCAGGGAGCTTGTAAAACTTCTTGCTGATCATTTTACAGTTTACGATTACGACCGCAGGGGAAGAGGGGAAAGCACAGATACCCAACCCTATTCAGTTGATAGGGAAATAGAAGACCTGAATGCACTCGTAGAAGCAAGTGGCGAATCTCCCTTTGTATGTGGTTTTTCGTCGGGCTGCGGACTTGTTTTGCAAACTGTGGATCAAGGGCGCAAATTTAAAAAAATTGCACTGTATGAACCTCCGTATGTTGCGATCCATAAAGAAGATAAGCTACCAGTGAAAGAAGTAATAAAGACAATTGAAGATTTAATTTCCAGGGGTAAAAAAACAACTGCGGTCAACTATTTTTTAAAAAAGGTGGTATGCATACCCGGGATACTTCTTTTTTTCATCCGGCTCTTTAATCCCTCGGGTTGGAAAAAGAATGAAAGCATTGCGCATACACTTTTGTATGACCTGGCGGTTATGGGTGATCTTAGGTTTCCCCAGGGACTTGCTTCTAACAATCTTTCGCCGGTTCTTGCGATCGGAGGTGAAAAGTCACCTGAAAGACTGACGAATGGTGTAAAGAATGTCGCAAAGCATGTCCCAAATTCGGAAACACTATTTTTGAAAGGACAGACCCACAATGTATCTATGAAAGCAATTGCACCGGAGTTAATTCGGTTTTTTAAATAAACTCAGTTTTTTGAGCACTATCGCTAAAAGTGAGCTTTTGCGAAGAATTAACTTTGTTGATCCTGTGAACGCTGCAATTGGGATTAACTTCGTTGATCCCAACGGGCACGTCAAAACGGTAAATGTAAAAACAACGCCTGAAAGGCGTTGTTTTTTTGTTTTATCCCTCCCCTTAAGAAAGCTCGCTTTCTACGGTTAGGGATAAAACAAAAAAGCCACCCAAAGGGTGGCTTTATGCATTTGTTGTGATCCCGCTGGGATTCGAACCCAGGACCCCTACATTAAAAGTGTAATGCTCTACCAGCTGAGCTACGGAATCATTACAACCTTTTCGCAGGAACCGTTTCTAATTAAAGAAACATTTCGTGTGCGGGCCCGATTTCTAATATAATTTTCAAAATCGGAGTGCAAATATACTTTCATTTTATTCATTTCCAAAATAATTTTTGTAAATATTTAATATTTCTTTTTTCATTGTTTTCAACAGTTTTTATACATTAGCCTTGTTATGTCGGAAACCCCTACAATCAAACTTCTTAAAGGCTTTTGCTCTGTTTCTTTTGGTGAGACCCGCGAAAATATTAAAGCTGTTTTTGGCGAGCCGGAAGAAATGCAAACACTTACCGATGATATTTTAAATACTTCGTCGTTAGTTTACCACTACTGGGATCTGGGCTTTTCTCTGTTCTTCGATAACAACAAAAATCAAACCTTTTCAAGTGTTGAAATAGATAACAAGGAAACATTGTTATTTGATGTTAAATTGTTTACGCTAAAAGAGAAAGAACTGATAGATCTTATGAAAGCAAATGGTTTTGCTTTAACCGATACCGAAACACACGAGTGGGGCGAAAAACGGATCAGCTTTGATGCCGCAGGTTTAGATTGCTATTATGAAAACCATAAATTGGTCTCTGCTAATTTTGGCATTGTAGATGCTGAAAATAATTTCTACTATTTTCCAAATTAATTTTACCCGGTACGAGTACGAACATCTCTTAAAAAAGATATCTTTTTTTTCTTGATTTTATTTTTATGAATTCTGTTACGCTGAAAATAGAAAAACTGTAGAAATAAAAATAAAGCGTGTAATTTTTTACCTTTTTTATGCGGAAATAAATGATAAAACACGGGTTTGACTTTGCCTTATATATAGTAAAATAGAAATCATGGAAACTAAAAATACAATCCCCACACCTACACCAGATCTAATTCCTGTTCCAAAAAATCAAGATGAATTTTCTGAAAGCCATGTAAATTAAATTTGGATTAAAAGCCGTAAGAAGTGGAAATTGCTCCACCAATGCGGTGATAGTAATAAGCAGGCGAAAAACGGGTTAAAAATCCGAATTCATATAAAGGGTATACCTGAAATTTAAACCTGTTTACATTTATATCAATACCCGCACCAATCTGGTAATTCATCTTAATATAACTATCAGCACCTTTAAATAAATTATTGTAACCATCTTTTTCTTCATGCCCATCTTCATAAGTTTGAATTATGCGGTAATCCGATCCCACATAATAGCTTGGAAAAAAACCGACTGTTGCAAACGGTGAGATATTTGCATTTATAAATTTTAGATCCAATCTCAATGGAACACCCATGCTGTAAGATTTACGAATAATTTTATAGCCGATAGGGTTTGTTTTTGGTGAAGTAGCAGAAGGTGTATAATCGTATTTTACATCATATACAAAGCTTGTTGCATCAAATAATAAACCGGTTGTAAAATTTAGTTGCTGCGTTAATTTTATCTTCAGATCTATACCAAAACGATAAGGAAAACGTTCCTGTATTTCGGAAGACTGTGCGGGAAGGCCCGGAAAAAAAGCCCTGTAGTGGGCAGATGAAAATGTAAAGCCTATATACACTTTTCTTTTACGAAGACTATCCTGCGCATTTAAATGCAAAGCTGATAATACGATCATAAAAACAAATAAAACGGGCTTAACTTTTTTGATATGCATAATGTTTGATCATTTCAAAGATATGTATTTATTAGAGTGTTTAAATACATTTTTATAAGTGGTATAGTTTGTTGAGTGGTTTGTTTGCTTCACTTTTTATCAAGAAAAAGTGGATTAAAAAGAAATTAAAATAGTTTCTTAATTCTGTTCTCACTTTTTTGCTTATGAATTTTGGCGTCACTTTTTGTCTTAACAAAGGGCAATGCGATAGCATTGAGCCGGACAGTGCGTTTGGAACTAAAAAAGTCAAGGCTTCATAAAATTGAACTAAAATCTTTTTGCTTTAAGCTGAAGCCATGAACTCGAGCCAGGGTAAAATTCGTGTGCTCTCAAACAGCATGGCTTCCCCGCGCAAACCGCACGAAAATTTATCACGAAGCTACTGAACTCCTAGTTCGGAAAATTTTCGCTTTCGCAATTAAAGCCAAAAAAATTTTTTAACGTTCAATTTTATAAGGCCGCTATGCTGTGTTTGCTCACGCGAACTATAAACTGTAAAGAATTTGTTTAAGGTTAACCCATATTGGGTACTTACAAATACGATCAGAATAATGAAGGCAAAGAATGTAAATTAAGAGTAATTAAATCTCTTAATTTACAGTGTGCCGGATGCAAAATATTAGCTGATAGTAAGTAAGAAAAAACCGTAACCTAATAAAAGAAGTGCGGCAATGCTGAGGTAGGTACCTGCGTCTATAAGAATCTGTTTCATAACCATATAATTTAAAAAGTGAACATTAGTTACAGATCAAAGTTATTTATTTTTGAGCTTGCAAATTATTGCTTTCAATAAGAGGTAGTTTTTGTTTTGCAAGTGGTGGGTTTATTGCATTAAATGCACTCAGTGTCCCCCTTTGGAGGGGGTGGCGCGAAGCGACGGGGGAGGAACTTACTAATTCTATTTTAATTCTGTGCTCACTTTTTTCTTCCTAAATCTTTTGCATATCTTTTTCCTTGATGAAAAAGAAACAAAAAATCAAGGCTCACAAAGAAATTCTTTGATTTTAATGATTTGCTTTTTTTAGCGTCGCCCTGAATGGAGCTTCTTTGGAAATAAAGACTAGTCAGGGCTCAAGTGTAATTCTAAAATGGCAAAACCGCTCAAATTCAAAAATTAATTTACATTTTAGAATTACCTTGGTGAAAAAACAAATCAAAAAATCTACTGAATTTCTTTGAGGCCACTCCACCATTGTGTGCTTACGGTGTATAGTCCGCGTAAGCAAAATACAATGTCCCTCTCTGGAGAACTTGTCCCGAGTTTGCCTCGGAAGGGTGCCGGAGGGTGGGAGAGGAAATGCCTCAATCTCTTTTTTGAAAAAAAATAAATTTCTTTTGTCACTTTTGGCGCGCAAAAGTAACCAAAACGCTTTCGATCTTTTGAAGGAGATTCTTTTTTTCGCGCGGTAGCTACAGCGAAAAAAAGACCGCAGCCTGTCTAAACCTCTTTTCTATCTGCCTATTCAACTAAACGCCTAGCTTAGACAGCTACTATCTCTGCAAAAGATCAAAATGGAAAACTGAAACATCTGCGTGCCTATTAAAAAGATTTAAAAAAAAAAACAAATAAATCCTGGAATTTCTTTGCAGCCTTGATTTTTGCTCCACTTTTTATCAAGAAAAAGTGGAATGAAAAATGTTTAAATAATTTCCAGGCTCAATTTGGCTTGATCCAAAAGTAAGCAAAGGCTTCTTAAATCTTTTGCATATCTTTTTCCTTGATGAAAAAGAAACAAAAAATCAAGGCTTCTTAAAATTTCTCTAAAAATCATTAGCCATCAAAGCCGGATGATTTAAGCGCTTCGCGAGAGAGGGCAAATGTATTAAGATACATTTGAGCCAGCCTGCGCGTAGAATTCACACAAGCCAACCCTTTTGAAGGCTAAGATTTTTTTACGAGAAATTTTAAAATGCCAAGCACCATTGTGTGCTTACGCGGATATAAACAGTAAGCACACACAGTATCCCCCGCTAGAGGGGGTGGCGCGAAGCGACGGGGGAGGAACTTACTAATTCTATTTTTAATTGTTTGCTCTTTTTTTCTTCCTAAATCTCTTTCATATCTTTTTCCTTGATGAAAAAGAAACAAAAAATCAAGGCTCACAAACAAATTCTTTGATTTTTAATGATTTGCTTTTTTTAGTGTCGCCCTGAATGGAGCTTCTTTAGAAATAAGGACTAGTCAGGGCTCGAGTGTAATTCTAAAATGGCAAAACCGCTAAAATTCAAAAATTAATTTACATTTTAGAATTACCGTGGTGAAAAAACAAATCAAAAAATCTACTGAATTTGTTTGAGGCCCCTCCACCATTGTGTGCTTACGGCTTTTAGTGCGCGTAAGCACACAATGTGAATCGACAGCGTAAGCAAACACAGTATTCGGCCTTAAAGAAATTCCATTGGATTTATGTTTTAATTTTTAACACGCTGGTTATTTTAGAACGTAATGCAATTAATATATTTAGGCATTATCGCCGTTCTAAAATTACACTTGAGCCTTGACTAGGCAGGTATTTCGAAAAGGCTCGATTCAAGGCGATGACGAAAAATTAAAACAAATAAATCCTTGAATTTCTTTGCAGCCTTGATTTTTGCTCCACTTTTTATCAAGAAAAAGTGGAATGAAAAATGTTTAAATATTTCCAGACTCAATTTGGCTTGATTCAAGTAAGCAAAGGCTTCTTAAATCTCTTTCATATCTTTTTCCTTGATGAAAAAGAAACAAAAAATCAAGGCTCACAAACAAATTCTTTGATTTTTAATGATTTGCTTTTTTTAGCGTCGCCCTGAATGGAGCTTCTTTGGAAATAAGGACTAGTCAGGGCTCGAGTGTAATTCTAAAATGGCAAAACCGCTCAAATTCAAAAATTAATTTACATTTTAGAATTACCGTGGTGAAAAAACAAATCAAAAAATCTACTGAATTTCTTTGAGGCCAAACCACCACTGTGTGCTTACGGCTTTTAGTGCGCGTAAGCACACAATGTGAATCGACAGCGTAAGCAAACACAGTATTCGGCCTTAAAGAAATTCCATTTGATTTATGTTTTAATTTTTAACACGTTGGTTATTTTAGAACGTAATGCAATTAATATATTTAGGCATTATCGCCGTTCTAAAATTACACTTGAGCCTTGACTAGGCAGGTATTTCGAAAAGGCTCGATTCAAGGCGTTTATTTCCGTGTAAATACACAATGTGAATATGGGTTTAAAAAAATGTATCTTTAAAAGAAAATCATGAAACATCTGATCCTGAAATCTTTCACAATTATTAGTGTTGTCTTAATGACCCTTTCCTTTTCGTACAAAAAAAGCGAAACCATTAAAAAAATAGATTATTATGGTAATGCTACCAATAAAGATCAACTATCGATCATTGTAAAAAATGAGTTAGCGGCTAAACGTAAACCGGTATTGTTTTTTACCGCTACCTGGTGCGGGCCTTGCAAGCAATTTAAAAATTCGCTTAACGATCCGTTAATGTTGGATGCTTTAAAAGATGTTACGCTTATTATGATCGATGCCGATGTTGATGGTGAAAGAGAACAAATAGGTCTTACAAAATATGCAGTAAGATCGTATCCGACTTTTTTGCGTGTAGATGCAAACGGAAAGGTGATCAAAAAAACAGATGGGGGTGCCTGGGATGAGAACATTCCAAAAAATATGGCGCCGGTACTTAAAAAATTTATGAATGATTAATATATTCACAAATAAATAGTAGAGCTTCACTCAGTCAGAATATATTTTATTTAATTTATAATAATTCTACTTAAGCCTCACGAGTATTGATTTTACTGACGTTTTGAGGGACATAGAAAGATATTCAAAAATTAATTCACCTTTTTTTAAAAAATTAATTTGTTTTAATTAAAAAATAACATTTACATTTGTGTCAGAAATTTATAATCATTTAAAACAAATAAAAAGAAAAACCAATGTTAGTAGCAAAATTCAATACGAAACCTTAAGCCGGAAGTCTGCTATTATCAATACATTCAGCCCGGTTTAAAGCCGGGTTTTTTATTTGTGCTAAACCCAATAAAGTTTAGAACAGTTTTTCTGCCAGGCAGAAAAAATATCCGGAACAACAAAAAAATAATTTATTAAAAAAAATCTTCGGGTAAGATCGTAAAATGCTTTTTGCATTTATCCAATCGGCGATAACATCGTCATGGAAAATCTATGCCCGAAACAAAAAATGAAACATGGGAAAAAACCGCATGAAGGGAAAACACTTGCGTAAGATCGATTTCCCTTCGGATATAGCAAAGAGTCTGGCTCTTAATATTATGACCAAGCATTATAAACATGCTACGCATGATGAAAAACTAGAAATATTAAAAAACGTTCTTTTAAAACCTGAAGATTTTCTTGAGCACCACGCTTTAGAACCATTAGCCAGGGCCCTTGTTGGTAAGCCAAAATTAAAAACCAATTACGAAGTGCATATGTTGAAGGACACAGGCAGTTTTAATGTATATGGTGAACAGCAAATTTCGCAAAATGCTTACAAGCAAATGGAATCGGCTATTCGTTTACCAATTGCAGTAAAGGGCGCTTTAATGCCCGATGCGCATTACGGTTACGGTTTGCCAATTGGTGGAGTACTTGCAGTGGAAAATGCTGTGATCCCTTTTGGTGTTGGTTTGGATATTGGCTGCCGCATGGCTTTAAGTATTTATGACTTGCCTGCAGATCATATTCGCAAAAAAGAATTTGAACTGCAAAAAGCACTACGCCGTTGTACCCATTTTGGAAATGAAGGCACGCTTGATTTTGAAGTTGATCACGAGATTTTGGAGAGACCGGAATTTCAGGCGACAGAATTATTAAAGCGCTTGCATAACAAAGCCCGGTATCAATTAGGAACATCGGGCACCGGAAACCATTTTGTGGAATTCGGTGAAGTAACAATTGCCGATGATAATACACTTGGATTAGATCCGGGAAATTATATGGGCTTGTTAACTCACAGCGGTTCGCGTGGTATGGGTGCAGCAATTGCAGCTATGTACACAAAAATTGCCAGCCAAAAATGTAAGTTGCCAAAGGAAGCACAATCATTAGCCTGGTTAAGCCTGGATGAAGAAGCCGGGCAAGAATACTGGCTCTCGATGAACTTAGCAGGCGACTATGCAAAAGCATGTCATGATGTAATTCATGCAAATATGAAATGTGCGATGGGATTAAATACGATCGCGAAGATCGAGAACCATCACAATTTTGCATGGAAAGAAATACATGACGGCCGCGAATTAATTGTACACCGTAAAGGTGCAACACCGGCAGCTAAAGGCGAACCAGGCATTATACCGGGCAGCATGTGTACGCGTGGATTTATTGTGAGCGGTTTAGGAAACCCAGGCTCATTAAATTCTGCCTCGCATGGTGCAGGAAGAAAAATGTCGCGAACCGAAGCGCGTGAAAGTATAACTAAAAAATTTATGAAGGATCAGCTAACGGCTGCGGGTATTAAGCTAATTGGTGGAAGTGTAGAAGAAGCGCCTTATGCTTACAAGGATATTGAAACAGTTATGAGCTGCCAGCAAGATCTTGTAAAAATAGAAGGAAGCTTTTTGCCGAAGATCGTCAGGATGAATAAACGTTGAAAAAATGTAATACTACCTAATCTGTCACCCTGAATCGGTTCAGGGTGGCAGAAAACGGTAATAGTAAAAAATATAAGCAGATGCAAAGGCGCATCGCTTCATTAATAAAAAAATTAAATAAAATAAAATGGACACAAAAATAATACAGCTCACATCAGCTAAAGGCCCATCAGAATGTTGTTTGGCGGTAGCGTTGGCTTTAAAGGCAATGATAGCGGAAGCAAAAGCAAATAAATTTCATTACGAAGTTGTTTCGCGTTTTGCCGGTGATATCAATGGTACTTTATCGTCGGCTACTTTAAAACTGGAAGGTAAGAACCTGAATGTTTTTTTAAATTCATGGCAGGGTGTTTTATTATGGATCGCACAAAGCCCGCACCGGAAATTTCATAAACGAAAAAACTGGTATATAGGCATTAACGAATTAAATAATGCAAACATACAGCAGTTGAATGAAAACGAGATCAGCTTTCAAACGATGCGTTCGTCAGGGTCCGGAGGTCAGCATGTGAACAAAACAGAAACCGCCGTAAGAGCTATACATAAAGCCAGTGGACTGTTTGCCAGCTGCGATAATTATAAATCGCAATTGCAAAATAAAAATGAAGCGGTTAAGCGTTTAAAGATAAAGCATGCCGAATGGCAACAGAAAAAGATCGGCGAACAAGGACTTAACAGCGAATGGAAAAATAATAATGATCTAAGCCGTGGAAATCCAAAGAGGATCTATAAAGGCGAAAAATTTATCATGGAATAAATAAAAACTAAAACAATTCGTCATTGCGAGCGATAGCGCAGCAACCTGGTCGGTGGAAGAGATTGCTTCAGCCCTGGTTGCAAAAACAGAATAACCTCGCAATGACATTATAAATAAAAAAAAAAAGAAATGGAAACAAATAATTTGCATAAAGAAATTATCAGCAAAAAAGAAAAGCTGAACGAAATTTCGACAGAATTAAAAAGCTACTTTATAGGATTAGATTCGGTTATTGATGAAGTAATGAATTTGGTGAGTGCCTGGTATTTATTTCCGAAAGCACAATTACGTCCAACCGTTATTAATCTTTGGGGCATGACCGGTTCAGGTAAAACAGCTTTGGTACAAAAACTGGTAGAGTTGCTGGATCACAAAAAGTATTTCACACAAATGGATATGGGTGAATTTGAATCTGATTCTGCAAGCTGGATCAAATCTACTTTTACAGATGATCTGGAATATTTTCATGAAAGACCGAGTGTGATCTGCTTAGATGAGTTTCAATTTGCGCGTACTTTGGATAATAACGGTAATGAATTGGGTAAAGACAAACTGCGTGCGATCTGGGATCTTTTGGATAGTGGCAAAATAAATTACATTCCAAATGGTAACAAATATTATATGAAACGTGCCGAAGCTTGTTTAATGAATTTAATTTTAGCAAGAGATAAATATGTGTGTATAAAGAATGGGGCCGTTACGGATGGTAAAGAAGCGTTCCTGCAAATTTTTAACGGATTTTATTTTGAGAGCGAAAGCAGAAATGGCATAGCCTTAGATGAAAATTATTTTTTATCGAAAGATTTTGAACAGGGTTTGTACTATTTATATGACGACGACGAGACATCGCGTGAAATAATTGAGAATAAAATAAAGCAAGCAGATCTTGAAGGAATTATTCATTTAATTGTGGAAGGAGTTAAAACCCGTTCAGGCGTGAAACAATTAGATCTTTCAAAAGCCCTGATCTTTGTTTTAGGAAACCTGGATGAGGCTTACCAAATGAGCCATAGCTTAAATCCTGATATCAGTGCGGATGATCTTTATGAAGCAACTTCTAAGATCACCATTGCAAATATTAAAGGCGCTTTAAAAAAACGTTTCAGAAACGAGCAGGTAGCAAGGTTAGGTAATAACCATATTATTTACCGTTCTTTTAACAACATGCATTTTCAACAATTGATAGCGCGCGAATTAAGACGCGTAAATGAATTTGTAAAAACGCAATTTGGTTTTGAGCTGGTATATTTATTTTCTTTAAAGGATATTATTTATAAAGAAGGTGTTTTTCCAGCGCAAGGTACCCGCCCGGTTTTAACCACGGTTAAAAACCTGGTAGAATCGTGGATCGGAAAAATAGCTGTAGAAGGTATTGAAAAGAACATGCCGGTTACTGCTGTAGAATGGGGTTATTGCGATGGGAAATATGTTTTTGTTTTTAAAGACGAAGCCAATAACATTCTTAACATTTACGAAGAAAAAATAAATTTAAAGATCAATGAGCTAAGAAAAACAACCAATAAAAATATCCAGGCGCATACTGCCGTGCACGAAGCGGGCCATGCTATTTTAGCAGCTTTAACTTTAAGGATCCTACCATCTTTGGTGATCTCAAAAACAGCCGGTGATAATTGCGAAGGTTTTTGCATGGTCAATTTTCCTGAAGGGATCTTTACTAAAGATGTTTTAAGAAAAGATATTGTTATTTCTTTAGGAGGTTTTGTGGCTGAGAAATTAATTTTTGGCGATGATAATACATCATCAGGTGTTTATTCGGATATTGAAAATGCAACGGAGCTGGCAAATAAAGCAATTAAGTATTATGCCATGGGTAGCGATCCAATTCATATTGCTGTAGAGTGTGCCAACAGCAATGAATACTTCTTTACGAAAGAACACTATAATAAAGAAGCCATGCACTTAATTACTGTTTGCCAAAAAGAAGCGGAAGCGCTTTTAATAAGAAATAAATTATTGCTTTTAAAAATGGCAGAATACCTTGCCGGTAATAACAGGATGGAAGAGGAGATGATAGGCGAATTTATTTGCAAATACAGTGTGGAGGAATGGATAAATAAAAATGCTTTTGTAAAAAAAGAGAATTATTTTTCATTCGATAAAATGATCCAACAGCAGATAGCAGAAATAGAAACACCTTTATTGGTATAATAGTCCGGGTCCCTTTTTCGAAAGGGATCCGGACCTGTTATAATAACAATTGAGCGTGAAATAAGGAGGTCTGGAAAAAAAATAATACTTTTAGAAGATGCAATTTGATCCCGAAAATAACATTGTAAAACTCTGTGCCCAGGGCATGGAAATGGAAGGTCTTAATAAACTGGAAGAAGCGGAAGCTCTATTTCAAAAATCATGGGATGAAGGCACTAATGATCTTGAAAAATTTATTGCAGCGCATTATTTAGCGCGCCGGAAAAAAGCAGTTGCAGAAAAATTGCAATGGGATAATACCGCTTTAAGCCATGCCTTAAAAGTACAGGGTATAGATATTACCAGCGCCTTTCCATCGCTGTATCTAAATATTGCCAAAGGCCATGAAGACCTGAACGATCTTACAAAAGCAAAATTGTATTACGAAGAGGCCAATAATTTTTGTGCCATGCTGCCAGATGATGGTTATGGTAATTTGTTGCGTAGCGGAATAGCTAAAGGGCTTGAACGGATAAACGGAAAAATTTAATTTTTGGATCTTATTAAATAAACAGATACAGGGCATGCGTGCTGCGCCTTTTAGTTTTTTTATTGTTCGCAAAAGCAAAATGTAATTATAGCAAGACAAAAGGCTTTGGTTGAAGATAAACAAAAAGAAGTAATGGATTCTATCAAATACGCAAAACGCATTCAAACAGCACTGCTGCCAAGCGAAAAGTATATTGAGCGGAACCTGAATGAACTAAGTAAAAAATAATTGCCGTATATCTTTCAACATTTATTGGAGGTATTTTTTTCATAAGTTTAAATTATTTTCAATTTTCAAGCCTTTAAATTCAGTTTCTTTGTAACATGTCGCTTTTTATCACATCCCTTAACTCAGGCAGCAACGGCAATTGTTATTACGTTGGTAATGATAAAGAGGCTGTGTTGATAGATGCCGGGATTTCGTGTCGCGAGACTGAAAAAAGAATGAAGCGCCTGGGATTGGCCATTGAAAGTGTAAAAGCCATTTTTATTTCGCATGAACATAGCGATCACATTAAAGGTGTGGAAGTATTATCAAAAAAATTTAAGTTACCGGTTTATATTACCAATGCTACATTAAATAATAGCCAGCTTAATATTGGCGTTCAATATATCCGAACATTTCGTGGATATGAAAATATTATTGTTGGCGATCTTACCGTAAAACCATTTCCAAAATTACATGACGCTGCCGATCCTTATAGTTTTATTGTTTCGGGTAACGGTATTAATATTGGTGTGCTAACCGACATTGGAAATGCCTGCCATCATGTTATTGAAAATTTTAAAAATTGCCATGCTGCTTTTTTAGAAGCCAATTATGATGAAGAACTTTTAGAAACAGGTGGCTATCCATTCTATCTGAAAAAAAGGATTCGTGGTGGACACGGCCATTTATCCAATGTTCAGGCATTAGAGATCTTTACAAAACACAGATCTGAAAATTTAAGTCATTTATTGTTATCGCATCTTTCGAGAGAAAATAATAGTCCCCAGCTTGTACAAAAATTATTTCTGGAACATTGTGGGAATACAAAAATTGTTGTTGCTACACGCGATTATGAAACAGAGATCTATCATATTACCGGTAGCAGCAAAATAATTGAGCCTGTTATAAAACAAGCGGCAATTGTTCAAACATCTTTGTTCTGAATTGATCTTTTAATTAAATATCCAAATAAAAATATTTAATACGGTTGCAAAACTAATCCAAAGCAAATAGGGGATGTTTAAATAACCTGCGCTTGGTTTTGTTTTTCTGAACAGGAGGATCATGTAAAAAATAAGTATCCACATGACGCTGATATCAATAATAGATAAGAAGAGTAGGTGGAACGAAAAAAATAAAATGCTCCACCAAAAATTTAAAAATAACTGAATACCAAAAAGCCATAATGCTGATTTTCTCAGGTCGCTTTTCGGGCTTTTCCAAACCAAATAAAGCGAGATACCCATAAGAATATAAAGCGTTGTCCACACCGGTGCAAAAAGCTTATCGGGTGGTTGAAAGGCAGGTTTTTCGAGCGAATTAAACCATCCCCCGTTTATTTCACGGGAAGTGATGTAAGCCGAAATTCCGCCCACAGTTAAAGGAATAAGAATGCAAACTATAAAAGCCAAAATGCTTTTTAAGCCTGCATTCTTATTACCTGAATGACTAGGTGTGTTTAATACCCTTGCCATTTTAAATTAATTTAAATTGGCCTTTTGCCTTGAATTACTCTTATTAGAACCGCAATTACTGCAATTACTAAAAGGATATGAATGATACCCGTGGCATGAAAGCCTAAAAAGCCTATTGCCCAAACGATCACTAAAATTACTGCTATTGTATAAAGTAGATTTCCCATTTTTTTTGTTTTTTTTTAATTGTTAATAAATTCTATAACCAACGGTTCCCTGTAACCATACATTTTTATAGCGTGGTGTGTAAGAAGATCCGTCGCCCCTGTTGGCTTGCATATCGCAGCCTACACGGCCGGAAAGCATGATGTGCCTAATATTAATATCGAAACCTGTAACGGCTCCTAAACTGTTCTTGCGAATATTATCATTTTTAAATTCCTGGCTTTGCTGTAGGCTGTTTGCACCGGAAGATAATTCATCACTTTGACTTAGTAAATATGAATACTGTATACCACCTACTATTGAAAAAAAGCGGAGCGGTTTTAATTGTAATTGTAAAGGAATATCTAAATGCGTAGTTGTTCTTGTTAACGTATAACCTTCATTATTAATTGTTCCGCTGCCGGAAAAACCTTTTTGCGAGATCAATACTTCTGGTTGAATGCCAAGCAAGCTACCAAGTGGTATAGCAGCAAATAAACCGCCGGCAAAACCTGTTTTTGAGCTGGCCACAAAATCCATTCCCTGTTCGTCATAAACATTAGAACGGTTTACGCCAAATTTACCGCCCCATACAAATCTCTTTTTTGCTTCGCGCGAAGAATACACTTTTGAATTTTTATCTTCTTTCCTGTTGCTTCTATCATTTGTTGTTTGCGCATTGCTTTGCAAAAAGAAAAAGGCCAGAATAGTTATAAATATGTAATTCAGTTGGTTCATTTCGTCTGCTTATATTTGCAAACAGAATACCATGGCTTAACAGCTATTTATGGGGAATAAAGTATACATATTGGTACATACGTGTTTAAGTTGAGATGTTTTGAGAGGGGAGTATAATATTATTTGTGACCCCAGTTTCCGGTATTCTCTAAAAACACTTGCCCGTTTTTTTGGGCATAGTCAAATTCATATTCTAAGGGGACATTGCCTTGTAATAATTTTTCGGCGATATGCAGAAAATAATTTTCTACACTTGCCGGCGTTGTCACTAAAATTGTTCCGCCATTTTTACCGGAATTATATTTATGTGGCACATTTTTTGGGATATAAACAAAATCCCCTTTTTTTGCGTTAATTAATTGGCCATTTAAATTAAACTCATAATCACCTTCTATAACAAAAAAAGTTTCCACTCCATTTGGATGCATATGAAGTGCAGGGCCTACTAATGGAGGATGTATCATTAAAATAGTTGAATAAGCATTATCACTTTGCTCAAGATTAACTTTAAATATCATTTTTGTTTTATAGAACTGTATAGTTCTTCCTTCTTCTACCTGTAATTTCATAAGACTGTTTATAGAACAAATGTAATTAAATGTATTCCTTATTTTATAGTTCAGGAATATAACTTCTGGCAATTAGCGCAAAAACTGGTCAATCTGTTTGTCTTACCCAAATACGTCTTGATAGACGGGAAATGACATCTCGGACATTCTGTTTTTTTATAGATAAGCCAGTGTTTTTTTAATTCAAATTTCTTTTTCCAGGCATAAAAATCCCAGCTATAGTCGTGTGCTTCTTTTACAAGCTCTTTCAATTTTTTTAGCGGTAAAGCTCCAACGAGCGATTCAGGATCAATCTTAACTCTGAATAAAACCTCGTTCTTTATAATATTGCCTACTCCTGAAAATATTTCCTGGTTTAAAAGTGCATCACACACTTTTGTATTCTTTAAAGCTTTTAATTTTTTCTCCGCTTTTTTTGCATTCCAGCTTTCCGACATCACATCGCTTTCCCAATCGTACGCAGCGTTTACATTTCCCTCTATTAATTTTATGCTACAGGTGTAAAAATTAATTTCTCCTTTTTTAAACTTCATACTCAATCTTGGGAAGGCATCCTTTCTTTCATTGATCCTGTAGGTGCCAAACATTAAAAGATGTATGCGCAGAAAAAAATCATCAAAGCAAATTAAAAAATGTTTACCTCAGCTTTTAAATTCTTTTATCTTTAAATTTGCAAGACGTTGAATTTCAATTTTAGCATTGCCACTTAATTCAATTATCTGCTTGTTCTTAAAAGCTGCTAATTCTTCTTTTAATATAACTATACTTGGACCTTCAGGCATTTTTTTCTTTAATTATTTCTATTAATTGTATGGCATTAGTGTAACCGGCTTCGTAATAAGTATTATTAAAATACACAAACTGGTTTTTATTTTCATTGGGAAAGCTGTTAGAAAAATGCCTCAGTTCTTCCACTGTGTAAGCAGATTTAAAAAGCTCAGGATTGCCATGAAACCGAAAATAAAATAAATTGGATGTACTTATGATATGACTTTTTAGCCCGGGATAATCTACATTACAAAACGTAAGATTTGCTTTTTTAAAGGCCGTTTCCACATCTTCGTTCCACCACGAAATATGCCTTAACTCTATTACATTGTGAGGTTGATGCGGCACATTTTCTATAATTCTGTTTAAATTTTCTTCGGTATAATGGAATGTAGGAGGCAACTGAAACAAAAAGCAATCTAACTTTTTTTCCAACCCGTTAAATATTAGCTCCTGAAATTGGTCTATGCTTTCTTTTGAATCTTTCATTTTAATGATATGGCTGATGTATTTGCTCATCTTCGCAGAAAACGTAAAATCATCTTTTGTTACAGCCGCGTATCTTTTAAGATCTTCCAATTTTGGCGTGCGGTAAAAAGTGCCATTTAACTCAACGGTATTAAAAACAGAGCTATAATACTCTAACCATTGCTTTGGTTGAAGTTTGACCGGATAAAATTTGTTTTTCCAGTTTTGATAATAATAACCTGAACAGCCGATATTGTATTTATGCATTTTTGTTTTAACGTCTAAGCCAAGAACATGCCAGTTATTTTAAAATAAATAAGTTGCAGGATTGTACTGTAAAAACGAGGAAGAACTTACACATTGGCGCTGTTTTTTAAAAAGAAAAGCCTTTTTGGAGAAGGCATAATTTTTGCGTTGAATAAACGTAATCCTAAAAATCGATATTATGAAAACAAGTGCAGGCACGGCTAAAAAAGCGCCGAAAAAAACGAAAGAATATGGTATGGATGAATCCAAACTAATGGAATTATTTGAAGATGAATTAAAAGACATTTATTGGGCAGAAAAAACTTTAACAAAGGCTATTCCTAAAATGATCAAAAATGCTACTTCTACCGAATTAAGAGATGCACTTGAAAGTCATTTAGGTGAAACAGAAGAACAGATAAAAAAAGTGGAGCAGGTATTTGATGTGATCGGCAAAAAAGCAGTAGCAAAAAAATGCGAAGCAATGGCCGGGTTAGTTAAGGAAGCCGATGAGATCATGAAAGACACTGACAAAGGGGCGATGCGTGACGCAGGAATAATTTCTGCAGCGCAAAAAGTAGAACACTACGAAATTGCCTCTTACGGCACTTTAAGAACCTTTGCAAGAACCTTAGGTTTGGATGAAGCGGTAAGTTTACTGGAAGAAATTCTTGAAGAAGAAAAAGGAGCTGATGAAAAATTAACCGTGATAGCTGAATCTACTATTAATATTCAGGCGGCAAATGAAACAAATGATGAAGAATAAGGTTGTAACAGTAAAGAAACAATTGATCAATTGTTTCTTTACTATTTCACACAATGGTTTTGTAATGATCAATTGTTCTTGTTGAAATAAGTAAAAAAGTATGGAAATTTATCCCGACCAACAAAACGATGAAACGGCTGTTCGTTTATTGTATATAAAATTATTAGCATGCTGGAATAATCATGATGCTCAACAATACAGCGAATTATTTGCCGATGATGCTAATGTGATTGGCTTCGACGGAAGCCAAATGAATGGTAAAGAGCAAATTAGAAAAGAGCTTAGCAGAATATTTAAAGATCATAAACCTGCAGCGTATATAAATATTATAAAAGAAATACGCCCACTAACCCCTGAAGTAACCCTGCTAAGGGCTGTTGTTGGTATGTTGCCACCGGGCAAGTCGGATATAAACCCGGAGGTAAACGCCATTCAAACGATGATCGCGCAAAAACAAAATGAAACTTTTGTGATTGCCTTATTTCATAATACACCGGCAGCCTTTCATGGCCACCCTGAACTTAGAGAAAAATTATCTGAAGAACTGCGTGAAGTTTTACTTGCACAAAAACATGCCTGATCTTTCAACAGAATAATAGCTAAAATTAATTGAAGCCTACCTGTTATTATTTTGGTTTCTTTCCAAACATTTGTTTTATCTTTTTCCTTACATCGCTATAACGGCTCCGCGGCGTTTCGTCATTCAGCTTATCCATTTCCTCATATGCTTCCTGCAATATTTCAGGCTTTTCGCCCTTGTAAGCAATTTTAAAGAAAGAAAACCCATTATATGGAATAGAGTTTTCATTTGCATGGATCTTTACACGGTTAGCGGTTCCGTTTTCTTTAAACACACTTAAAAAGGCATTTTTTCGAGTATTTAGTAATTGCGTATATCTTTTATTGACCAATGCTTTACCAATATAACGCTCGCATTTATCCTGGATAGTAAATAACATGCCGTCGTTACAGTATTTGGTAACGTAATGAAAGAATGTTGAATCTTTAATAGACATATTTGCTACAAAAGAGGAATCATCATCGGTGTAGTCTTTTGATGTTTTTTTATGTGAATGCAAAAAATATTTTTTCTTTGCTTCATAAAATAAAATATACTCTTTCTCCTTCTCTTCATAGCTCTGAGGATATACATCAATGGAGCTTTCAGGGTGTTCTTCCAAAAAGTCAGATATTTTATTTAAAAACTTTTCCTGCGAACGGTATATATCTGCTTGTTGCATTTGCCATTTAACATAGATCGTTTTCTCGATCGCTCTTTCACTTTTTTTTACTTTTTCATTATAAGGTGTAGTGACAGGTTTAATAACCATATTTTTTAAGGCATCTGTAATAACATCTTTCCAATTAAATTTTGGCTTTTTTAAATTACCATTAATGGGTATATCATAATCAATTACATTTGCACGTTCACGCACAATGGCCATAATCAGAGGTAAGGGTAACCATTTTACATCTTTTCTATGCACGCGTTTTGCAATACGCGGATCGATCACTAACAAACGGTTGGTGCTTCGTATGACCCCGTTCCTTACATGCCAGTTTCCTGTTATTTCTATTGTTCCCCTGTTCAGCGGAAACGATGTGTAATTAACAAGATAAGGGTTAAAAAGTGTAGCGGGAATTTTTTGAAGACGGTAGTTCATATCAAAATCGGAGCTATCTTTTGGATTTACGCTTACATGGATAGCAATATCACCATAAGGGTTAAGGCCTGATCGCAGATCTAATTTCACTCTTTCATCATTTTTATTTATTGAATCGGCTACAATATAAAATGGTCTTATACCAATTGAGACTTTTTCGCTAAGCTTGTAATCATTATAAAGTAAATTACCTTTATATATAGCAAATCGGTTAACTTTATAATCACTTTTTAAGAAGTTCTTTGATAATTTTACGATATAATCAGCTAATTCAAATATTAAATTAAATTTTCTCGATCCTTTTGCTGACGAAACTTTAGTTCCTTTCCTTCCAAAAATGGCTTGCAGATTATCAAGATGATCATAGCGCTCATATTTTAGAAATGGTTGATCAAGTGAAACAGAATCAATATCGTATTTTTTATTTTTAGGACTAAGTTCGTATATATGTATTGCAAATTTTTTAAAGGAGGCATAGTCTTCGTTTTTGTTTTTTCCAAAGTGAAAATCATTAATAGCCAATAAGCCTTTCGCTATCAGGTCCTCCGCTCTTCTAAAATTACCTGTTGCCTGTATATCTGCATCCATATTAGCAGTAAAAGTTCCGTAATTGATAAGGTCTTTTAAGTATTGTTCAATAAATTTAAGATCGTATTTATTAAAGACCGTTGCCATTTGGTAATCAAGGTTCTTAATATTTATCTTGGTGCTGCCCTTTACACTTCCTGTGCCAATGCCCGCCACAAAGTCAAAATTACCGGAAATGGTATCCGAATCCCATCTAAAGCCGGTGCTTTTGATATTTACATGCTTGATAGGATAATTTACAGGGATGGCAAGATCCCTGTAAACAAATACGCCGTCGTTAATTACCACGTTAAGCATATTAAATTTTGTAGGATCCCGTTTTGTTTTGTTTGTTCTGGCTTTAGGTGAAAATCGTTTAATGATATCGCTAAAGTTTAATTTTTTCGATGTGTCCTGGCAAATTACGCCAAAGGGCTTATCAAGAATGAGGTCATTTATTTCGATTGTTTTAGAAAGCAGTTTGTGCATCGAAAAATTTGCACTTATCCCGCTCGATGAAAAGAAAAGCGTATCGCTGTTTGCTTCGTATACTTTTGCATTACTAAGATGTACGTAACCTGTAAGTGGGTTTACATAAGCCCAATCGAGCGTGATCTGACGCCCCAATATTTTTTCGTCATATTTCTCTACCAGGTATTTGGCTAAAGGAGAAATAAAAGCAATTATCAGAACTACTAATACTATAATAGTAACACCGGTAGATATGATTATTTTTTTTAGTCGTTTGCCTTTCATTTATTTCTTTTGCAAAATTTAAGTTGCGCTTAGTTCCTGCGCAGCCAGCAGGCAAGTTTTTTTTATTTCTGCGAACAGCTGTGTTATTGTTTCCAGTTGTTTTTTTTGCAGGGCTAGCTTTTCGATCTCTTCCAGGTCTTTTTCAATTAATTTATCCAGGCCAACAAATGGAATTGTTGATTTCATTTTGTGCGCATAGGCTTTAATACTGGTATAATCCTGCTCTTCAATAGCGCTTTCTAAAAGCTCTATCTCAAGTGGATTTTCAGAAAGAAAAATATCGATCATTTCATCAATAAACGCCTTATTGCCTTTTGAAATAGCAATTAAATAAGAAAGGTCGGTTACTTTATTTGAGAGATGTTGCATCTTTATTTATTCTCGTTGATCAGGTCAAGATGTTTGGTAATTAAATTAAAAAGCTCGTTTTCTTTTATGGGTTTCGAAATATGATCTGTCATGCCATGGCTTAAGCACTTTTCTCTTTCTCCTGGCAAGGCATGTGCCGTCATAGCTATGATAGGTATGTTTATGTTTAATTGCCTCCGGATAACCTCTGTGGTTTCATAGCCGTTCATTACGGGCATTTGTATATCCATTAAAATAAGATCGTATGTTTTTGTCTTCATTTTTTCGAGCGCTATTTTTCCGTTATTGCAAATATCATGCTCGAAGCCATGGTCGTTCAGCATAAAGCCTGCCAGCTTTTGATTCATGATGTTGTCTTCTACAACCAGGATTTTGATATTATTATTATTTAAAGGTTCATCTGCTTTTTGAGGAGCATTCTGTGTTTCAAAAAGAGAACGATCGCCATTTAAAAAAGGAAGGATAAATGTAAAGGCCGAGCCTTTGTCTTTTTCACTTTCCACTAGGATGGTTCCGTTCTGTAATTCTAATAATTTTTTTACGATCGATAATCCAAGGCCTGTGCCACCGTATATACGGTTAGTATCTGATTTTTCTTGCGTAAACCGGTTAAAGATCTCGGGCATTTTATCTTTTGCAATACCAATACCGGTATCTTTTATTTTAAACTGCAGGTAACAACTTTTATCATCACGGCTAAGCTCTTCAACAAGAATTGTAACGCTACCGTTATCAGTAAATTTAAGAGCATTGCCTATTAAATTCAATAGGATCTGCGTCAGGCGGGTAGGGTCGCCGACAACAAGGTTTGGTACATTATCTGAAATAGTCAATTCCAGGTTTATTTTTTTCTCTTTAGCCTGAATGTAAAACATATTATTTACTGACCGTAAAAGATCCGGTAAATTAAAAGTAATGCTTTCTAATTTTACCATACCAGCTTCTATCTTCGAAAAATCTAAAACATCATTTACGATGGTTAATAAATTTTCGCCTGAACTTTGAACTGCAAAAACGTAATCTTTTTGTTCTGCACTTAAATTGGTTTTCATTAATCGGTTATTAAAACCTATGATGGCATTCATAGGTGTTCTTATTTCGTGACTCATGTTGGCCATGAACTGTTCTTTTACAACAGCGGCATCTTCTGCTTTTTTTTGAGCGATGATCAGTTTTTTTTCAAGCGTTTGGCGTTTGTTGATATCAGAATATAAAAACCAGATAAAGGTGATCACTAACAAAAAGGCAAAAATATAAGCGGAGGTATCCATTAATTTTACAGACCTGCTGTACTCTTTATTTTTTGATAGGATCTCTTTAAACTTTGATTCTTCGAGAGTATTTATTTTTTCAAGCTCATGAATAATGGTTATCATTAAATTTTTTCCGCTGCCTGCTTTTATAAGTGCAACAGATTTTTTGGGATCGATGGTATGCTGGAAAATTACTTCATCGGTAAACTGTATTTGTTTATTTAATAAATGAACTAAAGTATCTATTGCACTTTTTTGTTCTGTATTTGGAGAAAGTTTTTGAAGCCCTCTGAATTTTCTAACAATATCCGTCAGGTATTTTTCATTATTTTCTAAAAGTGTATCGTTTGAGGTAAGAACATAACCTTTCATCTTACTTTCAAAATAAATAACAGATGATTTTATTGCTTCTATTTCGGTAGAGAGTTTGGTACTTGTCAATAATTCTTCCTGCGATATGATAACGTTATTAATGCTCTTATTAAGACCGTATTGAACACCTATCATAATAATAAGTATAAGTGCAAAGCCAAGGCCTATCTTTAGTTTTATTCCTAAGTTCCAGATATCTTTCATTTATATTTTGGTCGTTTAAGGTGCGTAAAGTCTATAAATTATGTATAATAATTTACCCAAAACGGGAGGGTCCGTTTGTAGTAAAGCCTATAGATACTTATGTTCAGCCTATTCTTAAGAAACATGTATATAAATATAAGAATTTAATGCCGATGTATATGCATAATAAAACTTTGTATAAAAGGAACGCTATATAACTTAAAACTTCAATTAAATAAGGTTAAGTTTTTTAAGAAGCTCTTTTTTAAATTGTTCGCCAATAGGAATAGGGTGTTTGTCAATAAATGCCGTTCCTTCTTCCACACGATCAATATGATCGATGGCAATCAAATACGAACGGTGCAAGCGGTAAAATTTTTTTGCGGGAAGTTTTTCTTCTAATGCCTTTAAAGTTATATGAACGGTGTTACGTGCTGTTGACGTAAAAATATTTACATAATCACCCAAAGCCTGTACGTACAGAATATCGTTAATTTTTATTTTTACAAGCTGCGAATTTGATCTTACAAAAATATAATCCTTATCGTTTTGGTTGAGCTCAAATTTTTGTTCCTTATTATCGAATAATTCTTTTGCTCTTGAAACTGCTGCCATAAAACGCGAAAGATTAATCGGTTTTAAAATATAATCGGCAACATTCAGTTCAAAAGCTTCAAGGGCATATTCTTTATTTGCAGTAATAAATATAATAAGCGGATGTTTTTCGAGGTTTTTCAGTAATTCAATGCCCGACATGCCAGGCATTTCTATATCTAAAAAAACAAGATCAACATCCTCGGTCTTAAGATAATTGAAGGCTTCCATCGGATCGGAACACTCTTTTTTGAGTACCAGGAACTCTACCTGGCTTATCAGTTGCTTCATGGCGGCCCGGGCCATTTTATTATCGTCAACAACTATACAATTCATAGCATCTTTACTCTATGCAAATATAAGTTAATTTAAACCGGTCTTATGTACTAAAATGCCCCAATTTTTCGTTTATAAATCAAATTTTAATTACTTTAGATGCTCAGTATACGTTGAGAATGAGTATTAATATAGTGGTTTTTCTTTTATTGGTTTTTTCTCAAAAACTTAGTTCTCAAACCATGCCTTTTAAAGAAAACGCAAAGTGGGGCATAAAAGAAAATGAAAAAGTCATTATTAAACCCGTTTACGATACCATTTTTAATTTTGATAATAGCGGTAAGATTTGCCTGGCCTGTTTTAAGGCAAAAGCTTTATCGCCCAATCGTTTTATAAAAACCTACACAACAGTTTACTCCTGCAATTATTTAAACAAACAAGGCCAACGCTTAAAAATAAAAACCGAGGAAGCAGATACCTGTAGCGTTTTTTCTTTAAGCAAAACCTCAGTTAAACAATTTACCGATAATGCCAGTTATTTTGTTGTCACATCAAAAAGCAAAAAATATTTAGTTGGTAAAGATCTAAATCAAACAACATTTAAAGGCTATAGTGAAATGTATATTAGCCCTGAACCCAAATTTATTGTTACAGAAATAAAGAACGAAGCAAATATTATTTACACCGGCCTAATTAATTTTAAAGAAGAACTGGTTATACCTTACCTTTATTCGGGAATAAAAATTAATCCGAAAGATTCGCTTATTGTTGGCTGTAGCGCCGGCGTTGGTAATAATGGCGATGATGATATTTATGATTACAGCGGTACAAAACTTGCCAGCTACAAGCGACATATTGATATGGCAACGAAAAACTTTGTGATCCATAAAATATTTGAACCAAAAGAATATTATATTTTATTAAATCCAAAAACAAAAGAAGAAACAACACTTACCGCAGATGAAATTGCACCCTTTGAAAAAGACGAAGTAATTTTATATACTAAAAATGAATGGTTCATTTTTAATTTAACGTCAAAACAAAAGAAACCATATAAAAAATAATTTGTTACTATTTTAAAATGAAAAAAATAAGAGTCGCCATAAATGGTTTTGGAAGAATAGGAAGAGTTTATTTACGTAATTGTATCAATAACCCTGCTATTGAAATTGTAGTGATCAATGATCTTACAGATGCTGTAACGTTAGCGCATTTACTAAAGTACGATTCAATACACCGTAAATTTGAAGGGGAGGTAAAAGCAGAAGCAAATAACCTTATTATTAATGGAAAAGCAATTAAAGTAGTTTCACATAAAGATCCTGAGCAATTGCCTTGGAAAGAGAACAACATTGATATTGTTGTTGAGTGTACCGGACACTTTTTAGATAAGGTTAGTGCAATGAAACATATTACTGCCGGCGCAAAAAAAGTAATACTTTCTGCTCCTGCAAAAGATGATGATATCCGCTCGATAGTATTAGGAGTAAATGATGATGTATTATTGAGTGATGATATTATTGTGTCGAATGCGAGCTGTACAACTAATTGTGCCGCGCCCATGCTAAAAGTATTAGATCAGTTTGGGATAGAAGAAGCCTACATTACAACAGTGCATTCTTATACCAGCGATCAACGGATACACGATGCGCCGCATAAAGATCTGCGCAGGGCAAGAGCCGCAGCTATGAGTATTATCCCAACATCAACCGGTGCGGCAAAAGCCATCACAAAAATATTTCCACACCTTGAGGGAAAAATTGGAGGTTGCGGTATGCGCGTGCCTGTGCCTGATGGCTCGTTAACAGATATTACCTGCGTACTTACAAAAATACCATCTGTTAAAGAGATAAATGATGCTTTTAAATCAGCCTCACAAAAAGATCTTAAAGGAATTTTAGAATATACCGAAGACCCTATTGTGAGTGTAGATGTAATTGGCAATTCGCACAGCGTTTTATACGATGCTGAGTTTACAAGTATTGTAGGCAATCTTGTAAAAATTATTGGCTGGTACGATAACGAGTGGGGTTATAGTAACCGCCTTGTTGATCTTACGCTTAAAATGGGAAAATAAATTTTAATCTAATTTACAATCGTAATGTTTAGTGCCTTTATCGGTTACAACAACCGATAAATTAAACGATGATGCGGGAACGGATGTAAGTGTTGTTTCGCTATAAGGTTCGCTATAACTAATGCAATTATTTTTCGCAGTGCGTTTGGTAACCTTTTCCAGTTTTCTGTCTACAGTTTGCACATCATTCACATCAGTTACAAATGACGTATCGGCTAACGTTGTTGGAAAGCCCGGGAATAAAATAAGCTCTGCTTTTCCGGTTGTTGTTGAAGTACCTGTTTTTTTAACAGTACACGTACAGGTTCTGTCTTTTTTACAGGCAAAAAATACCAGTGCAACAGCGGCAAGGATAAAATAATTTTTCATGAATTTTTTTATTAGTGACCAAAGATAAAAAAAATCCTCAATTAAATCTTTTAATGAACTATTGTTGACCGGGTTGCTACACTTGCCATGTTAAACCTGCCTATGGCCTTTGTTTTAGCGCCATCAGGGGTTACTATATTTGTTTTAACATTTTCGGGTGTTGTTGCAAATAAGCCTCCATTGTTTATTTGTGCAAGTGCTTGTATAAAGAAAAAATAGTTATCGCGGGAAATAGAGTGTATTTCAACCCTACATTTACTATTCTTTCTAAAATTTTCAAAGCCTAAAAATGTAGCAGGGGGAGTAAATTCAATAGTATCATTTGGCGCAGAAGTTACAAGGCCACCAACACCATCAATAGTAACATTTATATCTCCACCGGCGCCCATTAATGTATCATTTCTAAAAGTTTTCAACCAATAATAATCACCAACATTGTCTACTTTATCTCTTGCCATTAATAAGCAATTAAATATAGTATCGGTAGTTGGCGGGCCAAAGCCACCTTCCTGCGGTAATGAAATAATACTGTCAATAACAGCTGTCCTTCTTTGAATGTTAAATGATGTATAAACATAACCATCAATGGTTACATTTAATTCGTAACTATGATTTACTCTTGCAATTGTATCTGTATTTGATAAAGAATAAACATAATTTCCATTAGAGGTGTAATTAAAAACGTACTGTGTATTTGCAGTAAGATCTTTAAGTACCACGCTGGCATTGCTAACAGGAGGAGCTTCTTTATTACTGAAATAATTATCGTTAGTGGTTACTTTTATTACCTGGTCTTGGCGTAAATTATTTACAAAGGCATCTACCACATAGATCTTTGATCCCTCATCCAGCTTTATCTGGATAACATCGGTACACGATGTAAGAACGGAGAAAGAAGTGATCACTAATATTAATTTGATTATATTTTTCATACTCTTAAAAATTAAAATTATAAGTTACTGCAGGAACAATTGAACCAATTACCGAGAAACGTACAGCCTGGGTTTGATTTGGCTCACCATCTTTTGTTTGGAAATAAATACTAAATGCGTTACGGCGATTGTATGCATTGTAAACACTGAACACCAATGATTGCTTATAACGACGGGTCTCATTCTTTTTAAATGTATAAGTTGCGCCCAAGTCTAACCTGTGATATGCTGTAATACGGTAATTGTTACGAATATTATCCGTATTATAAGGAATATTATAATTCTGGATCTGAATTTTTGAATTCGGAAAGCTTGCAGGTGTGCCGCTTAAAAATACAAAGTTGGTAGAAATGTTCCAGCGTTTTGTAAGATCGTAATTTACACAGGTATTAAGGCAATGCGTTCTATCATAACGGCTAAAAAACCAGTTATCGTTACTGATCCCATCTACCAAACGTTCAGTTTTACTTAAGGTGTAACTTATCCAACCTTTAATTTTTCCTTTATTCTTTTTTACATAAAATTCCGCACCATAAGCACGGCCTAAGCCTTGTACCAATTGTCCTTCTACCTGGTCGTTAATGAACAGATCGGCATTATCAACATAATCCAACTGATTTTGTAAATACTTGTAATATACTTCAACAGATGTTTCATACGCGTTTTCTTTAAAATTCCTGAAATAACCAATACTTCCCTGGTCAGCTACCAAAGGTTTTAAATTGTTTGAAGCAATTGTATATACATCTAACGGCGTGCTGGCTGCCGTATTACTTATTAACTGAAGGTATTGCGCCATGCGGTTATAGCTGGCTTTAATAGAGCTGTGGCTATTTATAACATAATTCATTGAGAAACGTGGCTCGGGATTGATATAGTGTTTAATTACTTTGCCATTTTGGAATTTGTGCGTGCTATCTAAAGGTTTTGGTTCGTTGGCAACTGTATCTCTATAATAATAGGATGTGCCTTTTCCTAAATAATTGTATAAGCTCACCCTAAGTCCATAATCAAAAGTAAGACGGGGTAATACCTTATGCTCATTACCAATGTATGCCGAGTATTCTACACCATAACGTTTTTCTGCTTTAAATTTTACACTGGCGCCTTCTGAGAACTGGCCAACTGCATCGTAAGGCAGAAAATCGTATAATAAAGCCTGTGCACCAAAACGAATAGTGTTCTTACTATTTAAATAATAAATAAAATCAGGTTTTACGCTATAGTTAATAACGTTACTCGTCCATTCAAATTTTTGATTAAGCTGTGGTAATTTAAATCCAAGAAAATATTTATAATTACTATATAAAGCGGATACATTCATAAATAGCTTACTACTAAAAATATGGTTCCATCTTAATGTGCCGGTTGCATTACCCCAATTAAATCTAAAAGCGGTAGCTCCAAAAACATCTCTTCCAAAATAACCGCTGGCAAAAATGGTATTTTTATCATTTATTCGGTAATTGATCTTGGCAGTAAGATCATAAAAATAAAATTCTGAAGTTTTAATGGGGTTTGTGCTTTTTACAAAAGGTTTTACAAGTGCATCAATATAACTTCTGCGGCCGGCAATAATAAAGCTCATTTTATCTTTAATGATAGGGCCTTCAATACTAAGCCTGCTAAATACTGTACCTAAACCGCCGTTCACTTCAAATTTTTTACTGTTACCTTCTTTCATTCTTATATCTAAAATAGACGATACTCTTCCTCCATATTGAGATGGTATGCCGCCTTTTATAAGTTTTACATCTTTAACCGCATCAGGATTAAAAACAGAAAAGAAACCAAATAAGTGAGATGAGTTATATACGGGCGCTTCATCCAACAAAATTAAATTCTGGTCTACATTCCCGCCGCGCACGTTAAAGCCACTTGCTCCTTCGCCCACGGTTGTAACGCCCGGCAACATTTGTATAGCGCGTACAATATCCACTTCACCAAACATAGCAGGTATTTTATTTATTTCTTTAATGTCAAGCTTTGTAGTGCCCATTTCAGTACTGGTAATATTTTTATCTTCAGCTTCGCCGGTAACAACCACTTCATCCAGCTGCTTTCCTTCTTCTGCTAATTCATAATTTTTTGTAATGTTCTTTTCAAGGTTTACAGAAAAAGTATAAGTTTTATAGCCTATTAATGAGATACCAATAACATGCTCACCTTTTGGCAGGGTTAATGAAAAAAAGCCATATTCGTTTGCTGCCGAACCAAAATTAGTACCTTGTTTAAATATGGTTGCGCCAATTAAAGATTCTCCATTCTTTCCATCTTTTATATAACCGCTAATGGTAAATTTTTCCTGGCTATAAATCTTAAGGGCAAAGATGGTCAGGAATAGTAGTAAGCGTAATTTCATATGTTGTTTTTTATAGTGGGTTAGTACTTTTCTTTAATAAATGTTGTTTTTCGGACACAAAACTACGGAAACTTTGCATGCGCTTGCAAGTTTCCGTATAATTAAATTGCCTTTTATGTAATAAATGATGTGTCAAACTATTTTTTGAGTCGGTGAAGTATATTATTTAATAGGTAGACGTTTGAAAAGGCATTTACCCCTACTATAAAAACGCGTATAAGTATCTTTTTTTGTAAGTTTGTGCTTTAAATTTTAAATGAAACCATCTATTCCTAAAGGCACGCGAGATTTTGGACCTGCAGAAATGCAGAAACGCCAATATATCTTAAATATTATCCGTAAAAATTTCGAACTCTTTGGTTACCAGCCAATAGAAACACCGAGTATGGAAAATATCACTACGCTTACTGGTAAGTATGGTGAAGAAGGCGATCAATTGATCTTTAAAATTTTAAATTCACGTATCCACGAAAGCAAAAATAAAGAGCTGCTAAAAAAAGAATTTGATCTTTCATTAGAATCAGCAAGAAACTCGGAAGAGCTGACCGAAAAAGCATTACGTTACGATCTTACGGTGCCTTTTGCACGTTACGTGGTAATGAACCAACACCAATTAACTTTTCCATTTAAACGTTACCAGATACAACCGGTGTGGAGAGCTGATCGTCCGCAAAAAGGAAGATACCGCGAATTTTACCAATGCGATGCGGATGTAATTGGAAGCGATTCTTTAATAAACGAACTGGATCTTATTTCGTTAATGGATAAATCGTTTAAAGAAATAAATGTCCCTGTAATTTTAAAATTCAACAACCGTAAAATTCTTTCCGCTCTGGCAGAAGTTATTGATGAGCCTTCAAAGATCATCGATATAACTGTTGCCATTGATAAACTGGATAAGGTTGGTAAAGATGGTGTTAATAAAGAGTTAACTGAAAAAGGAATCTCCGCTAAAGCCATTGAAACATTACAACCACTTTTAGATTTTAAAGGAAATAATAAAGAGAAAGTAGAAGTATTAAGAAAATTAGTTGGCGCCAACGAAGAAGGAAAAAAAGGAATTGAAGAAATTGAATACCTTTTAAATAACTCAAGCGTTTCGTTTGCAACAATAGAATTGGATATTACACTTGCGCGTGGATTAAATTATTACACAGGAACTATTTTTGAAGTGAAAGCAAACGCCGGAACATTTACACCAAGTATTTTGGGAGGTGGCCGTTATGATGACCTTACCGGTATTTTTGGTTTAAAGAACATGAGTGGTGTTGGTATCTCTTTTGGTATTGATCGTATTTATGATGTGATGGAAGAATTAAATTTATTTCCTGAACATATCAGTAAAGTATCAAGTACTAAATTATTATTTGCGCATTTTGATGTTGATACCCAAAGGCACTGCCTGCAATTAGCGGCGGCCCTGCGTAATAATAATATTTCATGCGAGATATACCCTGACGTAACAAAAAAATTAGGAAAACAGTTTGAATACGCTGACAAAAAAAATATACCGTTTGTATGTACTGTTGGCGGCGATGAAATGGCAAGCAAGCTTTATGCTTTTAAAAGCATGGCAACCGGCGAACAAAAAAAATTAAGTATTGAACAAATAATTGAAGAATTAAAATAATATTGTAATGACATTTACTATTGATCATACCAAACGCTTAACATTAAACGATCTTAAAAAATTTCTTGAAGATAAAGATGCGAAAGTTGTTTTAAGCGAAGCCACAAAAAAAAGCATTAGCGATTGCCGTAATTATCTCGACGAAAAAATTAAAAAAAGCGAACAGCCTATTTACGGTATCAATACCGGCTTTGGTTCCTTATGTAATATTATTATTCCTGATAAAGATCTCGCACAACTACAGGAAAATCTGGTAAAGAGCCATGCTTGTGGTATGGGCAACGAGGTGCCGCAGGAAATTGTAAAATTAATGTTGTTCTTAAAGATCCAATCGTTAAGCTATGGTAAAAGCGGCGTACAGCTGCAAACCGTTGAGCGTTTGTGCGATCTTATTAATCATCAAATTTATCCTGTTATATATCAACTGGGCTCTTTGGGTGCGAGTGGTGATCTGGCACCGTTAGCACATTTAAGCCTGCCTTTATTAGGTTTAGGAAAAGTAAATTATAATGGTAAGCAGGTAAATACTGCTGAGATTTTAAAAGAAAAAAATATTCAGGCAATAAGTTTAAAATCTAAAGAAGGTTTGGCCTTATTAAACGGTACGCAATTTATGAGTGCTTACGGTTGTTATTGTTTAATTAAATCTGAGCATTTAAATACGGCGGCTGATTTTATAACTTCTGTTTCTTTAGATGCTTTTGATGGACGCATGGATCCATTCAAAGATAACCTTCATATTATTCGCGCGCATGCGGGGCAATTACAAACCGCACGCGCTATAAGAAATTATTTGGAAGGAAGTGAAATTGGAAAGCAGGAAAAGAAACAAGTACAGGATCCTTATTCGTTCCGTTGCGCACCGCAAGTGCATGGCGCTACAAAAGATACGGTTGCTTATGTAAGATCTGTTTTAGAAACAGAAATTAATTCAGTAACAGATAATCCAACTATTTTTCCGGAAGATGATGAGATCTTAAGCGGTGGTAATTTTCATGGACAGCCTTTAGCATTAGCTTTGGATTTTTTATGTATTGCTATGGCAGAACTGGGAAGTATCTCTGAACGCAGAACGTATTTATTAATTTCAGGGCAGCGTGGCTTGCCTCCATTTTTAGCGCCAAATGCGGGTTTAAATTCAGGCTTTATGATCCCACAATATACTGCGGCAAGTATTGTAAGTCAGAGCAAACAATTATGTACACCTGCAAGCGTTGATAGCATAGTTTCAAGTAACGGACAGGAAGATCATGTAAGCATGGGCGCCAACGCAGCTACAAAATGTTTACAGGTAATTGATAACACCAAAAAAGTACTGGCCATTGAATTGTTGAATGCAGCACAGGCTCTGGAATTAAAACGCCCGCTTAAATCTTCTGTAAAAGTGGAAACCGTTATAACATCTTACCGTAAAACTGTTGCTTTTATGCAAAACGATGAGGTTGTTTATGATCTAATGAAAGCATCTGAAAATTTTATACAAAACCATTCCTTTTAAATGAACTATCTTTTTAAATTATTTTTTCTTGTTCTGGCATTTAATTCACTTAATAGCTTTGCTTGTCAATGCCCTTTAACTACGCTTAGTTTAGAAGAATGCAATAAATACGAAGTTGTTTTTAAAGGTAAAGTTGTATCCGTTGAAACCTGTAAAGATAAATTTGGCACGGCAGTTTTTGAGGTAGAGGAATTATATAAAGGTAATGCTTCAAAAAAATTTACAGTTTTATTTGAGTGTGGAGTAGAATGCGCTTCGGAATTTAGTGAAGGTGAAGAGTGGATCATATACAGCCGTTACAAACAGGTTGATAAAGCAATAATGGATTGGTGCAGCCGCAGCCGTAAATTCTTTAAGAATGCAAAAGAAGATTTTTATGCTGTTACTTATGGCAATGATTATTACGATGAGTTAAAATTCTTGAGAGAGAAATTAGGATTACACCGTATGCTGGAATTAAAAGAAAGTACCACGCAAAATAGAAATGAAAGGCCCACAACCAATCAAACTATTTTAATGCTGGTTATCTCTATAGCGGCTATACTTTTGTTTTATTGGTTATTTAAAAAATATTTTAAATTTTAAATATGAGCGTTCAGTTATTTAAACCACACCCCTGGCATGGTATTCCGATAGGAGAAAGCTGTCCAGGTGTTGTTACCGCCTATATTGAAATGGTGCCAGGCGATACTGTAAAATATGAGATCGATAAACTAACGGGGTATAGAAAAGTTGACAGGCCGCAAAAATTCTCTAATTATGTGCCTGCGCTTTATGGTTTTGTACCTCAAACCTATTGTGGTGAAAAAATAAGGGAATTCGCGGCTTTAAAATCAGGATTAAATGTATTAAAAGGAGATGGTGATCCTTTGGATATTTGTGTGTTAACCGAAAGGAACATCAGTAGTGGCGATATTATTTTAGAAGCCATTCCTATTGGAGGTTTTAGAATGATCGATAAAGGTGAGGCCGATGATAAAATTATTGCTGTATTAAAACAGGATGAGGTTTACGGCAAGTTAAAAGACGTTAGTGAATGCCCGGCCACTTTAATAGACAGGTTAAAGCATTATTTTTTAACGTATAAGAATATGCCTGGCCAGGAAAATAAAGCCGTTGAAATTACACACACGTATGGTGTTGCCGAAGCGCATGAAGTAATTTTAAGAAGTATTGAGGATTACAATTCTAAATTCAGATCACATTTAGAGATTGGGGTTTAGTTTCTTATGATAATAGAACGCTGATCCCGCAGATACATATGATTTAACTATGATCTGTGTTCTATCATGAATATTTTAACAAATCCTTTAAGGAATAAGCAAAACCTGTTTACAGATTATTTAAAAGTGCTAAAAACTCTTCTTTTTTGCGTACCGCCAAAGGGATAGTGCTTTTATTTTTCATTACAATACTGCCGCCATCTGCTTTTATAAAATGATCAAAGTATTGCATATTTATTAAATGCGATTGGTGGGTCCGGAAAAAGCCAAACGGCGTTAATAGTGTTTCATACTCTTTTAATGTATTTGAAACTACAAGGCTAGGGGCGTTTATAAAATTAAAAGTTGTATAATTTTTTTCAGAGATACAATTTACGATGTCCTGTACATTAACAGAATAAACTTTTTCTGCAGTTTTTAAAACCAGTTTTTGTAAATTTTTAGGGCTCTCAATATTTGCGAATAATGCTTTGAATTTTAACTCCAGCACTTCTTTGTCTAAAACCTGTTCTGCTTTTTTTACGGCCTGGATCAGGTCGATAGGATCAATAGGTTTTAACAAATAATCAATAGCGCTAAATCTAAAAGCTTTGGTAGCAAAATCCTGAAAGCCGGTAATAAAAATAACTTTAAAGGTGATTGGTTTTAGGTGCTGCAAAAGATCAAAGCCATTACCGTCAGGCATTTCCACATCCAAAAAAACCAGGTCGGGTAAATATTTTTTTATTGCTTCAACACCCGATTCTACACTATTTGCTTCGGCAATAATTGCAACATTGGGGCAGTTTTCTTTTATTAAAGCAATGTTTTTTGTCCTTATCGAATCTATATCGTCAACTATAATGGCTCGTAGCATCTTTTTAATTGTTGTAAATATAGGGTATTTCAAATGAAGTTTTAACACCACAAATTACATTATCCAAAATGATATTTGAAGTAAAAATTTTTATGTTTTTTTTATTAGTTGTAGTATTTAACCGCTCAGCTACAATTTGTGTTGCTAATGATCTATGATTGTGATCAATATTGGATTCAAGTCCCGAACCGTTATCTGTTACTTCAAAAAGCAAGTTGTTATTTTCCATGCAGAACCTAATATTAACGATCCCTCCGTTTGTTTTATTTTTTAAGCCATGCTTAATTGCATTTTCAATAAAAGGCTGAGTTAGCATGGGCGGAATTAATATATTTTCCTGGTCAATACTTTCGCTAAAATTTACTGTATAAACAAATTTATTCGAGTATAACAGTTGCTGTATATTCAGATAATTATCCAGCATTGCAAATTCTTCGCTTAGTGTAATGTAATTCTCATTTGAGTTCTCGAGTATTTGGCGTGTTAATTTTGAGAATTTAGTTAAGTAATTGATGGCTTCTTTGTTTTTATCATTGTATATTAAACTTTGAATATTATCTACAGAATTAAATATAAAGTGTGGGTTCATTTGGCTCAATAATAATTTCTGTTTGAGCTCATTGTTTTTATGCTGATTTTTCTCTTGCCGTTTTTTAATAAAAAGTGTTACGATCATAGCTGCTAGAAAAATAAATATTAAAATAGCGTATATAACGTAATTTTTTTGCTCAACTTTTATTCTATCCAATTTACTTTGCGTTTGCAATAATTTATTTTGTTCAGTTATTTCCCTGGTTTCAAATTTGATAGATAGCTCTTCAATGGCTTTCATTTTTTGTTCATTCATCAGTGAGTCGGAGTATGCTTCAAACTGCTGTTCATATAAATATGCCATTTGATAATCGCCTTTAATAAAATATAACTCCGCTAAATTCCCATAGAAATTCCTGATATCAACTATGCTGTTAATTTCTTTAGCAATAGGCAAACCTTCCAATAAATAATTCTCGGCAAAAGGAATATTTTTTCTTTTTAAATAGATCTCTCCCAGGTTATTTAAACAAACAGTTTTAACTAATTTTTCATTTAATTGCCTGGCAATTAATAAAGACCTTGAATAGTAATTAACGGCTGAGTCTGTTTTATGCATATTATCAAAACATAAGCCAAGATGTAAATAAATAGAAGATAAAGAAGGGGCATCAGAATTACTATCTGTAATAGACCTTGCTTCATACAGATCATTTAAAGCGGGTTGGAATTTCTTTTCATCAATAAAAATAATAGCCCTGCTTATCAATATTCTTACTAAGGGTTTTGATCTATTTAACTTTCTTATTAAATCTACGGCTTTATTCATGTATAAAAGACCAGCCTTAGAATCTCCTTTGGTAAATAGGCATTCGGCTATTTGCCTGTAACATCTTGCAATGCCAAGGCTATCTTTAATTTGTATTTTTATATTAAGCGCTTCTGTACTTGCTTCAAAAGACCTGTCGTAATTTGACATGGTGGAATAAAGCCCCGAAATGTTATATAAAACCATGCTGAGGTCATTATCGCAATTGCAAGTACGGGCAATTTCAATTGCTTTTTCAAAATAAGAAAGTGCCTGAGCATATTTGGCTTCGCGCTGGCGAATTGAGCCTAAAACATTGTAACCTCGGATTAATCCAATACTATAATTATTCTTTTTAGATATCAGAATAACACTATCGCCAATTTGAAATGCTGAGACTGGATTAAGAGAAAGTGAATCTTTAGCATTTTTACATAAGCGTTCTATTGTAAGTGAATCTTTTTTGGAAACATTTTGAGTAAAAAAATGAAAAAAAGAAAATAATATGCTAAAGGTCAGTAAGTATTTGCATTTTATATTACTTAAAGGAAGAGCCATTGCATAAAATTAACAAAATAATTGCAATGGAATTGTTTTAATAATTACAGCTTAAAAGGCAACATTAAAACATGTACCGGAAAATTTAGAAGTGTAAAAAAATCTTCAGGTATCCGGTATTACATAGTAAAATTCTTTCTCGGATGCTTGCTTTTCTCCAGTTCATCTTTACTAAGACCTTCCTTCTTTGTTTTTTTGAATAAACCACAGCCATTTACATAATAGTATTTTTCGCCATAAGTAGTTGAAACATTCAGAACAGAAACTTCACCTCCCGATACAATAATGTATTGATCATTTGTAGAATTCAGGCGTTCTCTCTCTAATCTATAAAAAAAGCCATGAAAATAAACACCGGCGTTTTTGTTATAGAGTATATAATTTATTTTAAGAAGCGAATCTATCTTTTTCACGGAGTCTTCAAGTGCAACAAACAGATCGTTCTTAATATGTAGATACACGTTTCGTTTATTTCCTTCAGCACCATGTATTGTATGACTTTGTATATAGCTTTTTGATGAAACCTGGTAGGTGAAAACGCTCGCCTTTAAAGTGTCTTTATTGTTTGATAATGAAATATCCATATAACTTTTATTATCGGCATCCAGATCAATATCAGTTCCGCCGAATATATAAACACTGTTACTTTTTTTGTAGAAAAAGCGATTTTCGTTTTCCTTTACATTTTTTTGAGCCTTGTTAAAATTAGCCTTATCAATTATTTTTTTGTCAAGCCCTCTTAATAATTGACCATAGTTATTTGTCACAATTAATATTGCTATTAATAATAAGTATTTTCTGAATAGAAATTTCATTACTTATCTGCTATTTTTTCTCCATTTTTATTGATGTAAAATACATCGTAATCAAACTCCGAACCGGCTGCCAGTACTTCAACTTTTGCCCTTTCGGTATAAAACGGATTTGCCCTGTCAAACTTAAATGGAATAACTTCTTTTCCTGTCATGTCAATATACCCCCATTTTTCATTTAGTTTAGCCCCTGTAAGGCCCGATTTAAATTCGGATAGAACCTCTGTATATTTAAAAGGAATTATTTCTTTTCCGTTTATATCAACAAAGCCCCATTTGTTATTTAATTTTGCAGCGAACAAAGAAAAATTGTTGCTGTACATGCTGTTGCATATATCTTCGTATATGCATGGAATCATTACTTTCCCTATTTTGTTAACGTATCCGAATTTCTTATCCTTTTCAACTTTTGAAAAATTATATGCATTAAAGGGAGTTATAAAATCATATTCGGTTGGAATCACTTCTATGCCATCTGGAGTAATATATCCTAACTTTCCATTTCTTCCGGTTACCTGGTACCAATTATTTATTTTATCTATTCTATTATATTTTACCTGTGTTAGCGCCTGACCAGTTTTACTAAATAGTCCATATTCCGAAGTATACTTACCATTTACCGGCTCTGTTTTTATATTAACCATATAAATTCCTTTTTCAATTTGTTCAACACTGGTATATTCAATAGGAATAATAGTTTTACCCTGCTCACTAATTACACCGTGTTTTTTATCTATTTTTACAAAGTATAAATTATCCAGCGCTGGGATAAGGTGATCATACTTTGTTTCGATCAGTGCTTTCCCGGTTTTGTCAATTAAGCCTTTTTTACCGTTTTCTTTAACTACACAAACACCATTTTGAAAGTTATTCATATCCTCATACTTAGGCACAACAATTTCTTTACCGGTTATATCTATTGCACCATACTTTGAATTAAGCTTTACAATAGCTAAGCCGCCAGCATAACTCCTGATGTCTTCATATTTTGGTTCAACTAAAATAGTGCCACTTGAAGATTTAATGCCCCATTTGGCAGTATTTAGATCTTGAAAGGATTTTGGGTTTTGAGAAAAGCAAGCATTAGTTATCAATACTAAACTTAGAAGGATGTTTTTCATGTATGCGATATTTTTTTTTCAAATTTAAGTACGATTACCACATAGTAAGAGGGAAATGACCATGTGTTATGTTTGGATGAAAATTTGTCGCATTTCAAAGGAAATTCGTTAAACCTGTATAACAGGTATGAAAATAGTACGATCAATATAAATGTTCAGCTTTTTACGAATAGAAATTGTATTTAGATCTTATTTATCTGTGACTATCAGCTTGATCTGAGCCGCCGGTGTTCTATTGCTAAGTACTAATTTCCCGCTTCCAGCGTTTGCTGCCATTTCCAGGCGCTGGCCATCATATCATCCAAACCAAATTTTGGTTGCCAGCTCAATTCATTTCTTGCTAAAGTATTATCCGCATAAACAGCTACAACATCGCCTTCGCGAGGTGGACCAATAGTATAATTTAATTTTTTGCCGCTTACTTTTTCAAAAGACTTAATTGCTTCCAAAACACTTACGCCATCGCCGGTTCCTAAATTAAAAACGGGTGTATTACTTTTATTTTTTTTATCAATTAAATAATTTAAAGCCTTTACATGGGCATTTGCGATATCACTTACATGAATATAATCTCTTATGCAAGAGCCATCACGGGTATCAAATTTATCTCCAAAAACAGTTAGTGAATTTTTGCCAACTGCGGCTTGTGTAATAATAGGCACAAGATTATTGGGACGATTTAATGGAAATTCACCTATTTGCCCGCTTGTATGCGCGCCAACAGGATTAAAATAACGTAATATAACGGTATTAAGTTCCGATCTACAAACAAAACGTATAATATCTTCACCAATTTGTTTGGTGTGTCCGTAAGGGCTTTCTGCTTTCTTTAATTCAGTTTCTTCTGTCACAGGTAATTTATCTGCATTGCCATATACCGAACACGATGAAGAAAAAATAAAATTTTTAATATTTTGTTTTAAGGCAAACTTTAAAAGATTATTTAAAGAGGTTAAATTGTTGTGATAATAAAGTAATGGATTGGTCATACTTTCGGGAACTGATTTGTATGCCGCAAAATGAATAATACCTGCAATGTTTTTGATATTTGATAATTGCCCGTTTAATTCTGCTTCATTGCATAGATCAAAATTTAAACTTTCAAAAGATCTGTTGGCGATCTTTTTAATTCTGTCATATGAAGCAGGTGTTGAATTTGAGAAGTTGTCTATGGAAACAACATTAAAGTCGGTAGTTGTAAGTAATTCAATGATCGTATGAGAGCCAATATAGCCGGCGCCACCGGTAACGATAATAGTTTGCGTAGTTTCTTTCAAAATTTCTTTTTTTTGATGGTTAAAGATAAATAAAATTTGGGATAAGTGTTTAATAGTCTATTTTTAATAATTATTGACCTAAGGAACTATTTTTTACGTTTCTCTATAAATTAGGGCTTGGTGATCGTCTGATTTCATGCAATAGAAAAAAAGGTAGAGTTCCGGTTTTGGTATTTCATAAGATCATACCTGAGTATGACCAGATCTGGCCTGGCATCCATCCTAAAGTATTTGAAGAGATCCTGGTTCTGCTAAAAAAACATTATACTATTTTTCCCTTTAACGATCTTTACTGGAGCGAAGTTCCGAATTAAAAATTGCTATATTTATATTGTTAAATGGAAACTTCACCAATTGATATATTTGATCTGCTTTTAAGCCCTTTTTATATAATTGCGGTTTTTATTATTGCTTCATATTATCAGCGCTTAAATTATAACGTCAAAAAAAAAGCCCATTACCGGTATTTTTTACCTGCTTTGGCTTGCAAGATGGTCGGGGGAATTTCTTTATGCCTTATATATACATATTATTATGTTGATGGGGGTGATGTAACGAATTACTATTACACATCCTGCACATTTATTAATGTTTTATTGAATGGCGAATTTTCTAAATTTTTTAGCCTGTTTTCTTTATCCTCAATGGATGAGGTCCGTGAGATCATTAGAAGTGGTCAATACGGAAGTGTGTTTTTTAATTTAGGTGATACCTATGCTTTTTTTACAGTTTCACTTACTTTACCATTTTGTTTACTGGCTTGCAAAAGCTTTGTTGCAACCACTATTTTACTTTCAAGTTTTAGCTTTATTGGTTTATGGAAATTGTATGAGGTGTTTGTGGCACATTTTAAAGAACTTTCAAAAGAATTTGCGATAGCGATATTTTTTATTCCATCTGTTTTTTTCTGGGGCTCAGGTATCTTGAAGGATACGTATTCACTTAGTGCCGTTGGGTTTTACACCTATGGTTTTTACCGACTTTTAATTCTTAAGGAACGTAAGCTTAAATATATTGCATTATTGTTGGTCTCTTCTTTATTTATATTATTAATTAAACCCTATATTTTCTTCGCTTTAGCACCCGGATCTCTTATTTGGAATTATTTCTATAAAATAAAAAGTATTAAAAGCCCTATTTTACGAATGTTAAGTTTGCCTATTATTTTATTTTTTGCCGGATCTGTTGTTGTTGTAGGCCTGCAATTTTTTGGTCAGTACCTGGGAGAGTACAGTCTGGATAATGTTTTATCAAAAGCTGTAAAAACACAGCAAGATCTTATTCGTTCACAATACGGTTCAAATAGCTATAATATTGGTGAGTTTGATGCAAGTATTGCCGGTATAACTTCTAAAATTCCGGCGGCTATTAATATGGCTCTTTTCAGGCCCTATATCTGGGACGCGCGAAATCCGGTAATGCTTATTTCGGGGCTTGAAAATTTGTTTATGCTTGGCTTCTCTTTATACATTGTATATAAGGTAAAAATTACAACGCTTATCCGATCGTTGTTCGGACATCCATTGCTGATCTTTTCTTTTTTGTTCGCTTTATTTTTCGCTTTTTCAGTAGGATTAACAACTGCTAACTATGGCGCATTGGTGAGATTAAAAATTCCGTGTATCCCTTTTTATATGTGCTCGCTGTTTATATTGTATTCGATCAATAAGGCAAGTTTCAAGAATAAATAATTGTGTAAACGGCTTTTGCAATAGAAAAATTGCGTTCCTCTTCGGCTATCTTTCTTATTTTTTCTGAAAGCATTTTGTCTTTAAGAAGTGCATCTATTTTTTTAACGGCAATTTCATATTCAGGATACGTTAATTCTTTTAAAACGTAACCAATATTGTTTTTTTCAATAATTTCGCTATCTGTTGAAATATTAGCAGGAATAACAACGGGTAAGCCCATGGCCCAGTATTCACCATCTTTTATGGGTGTGCAATATTTTTTAGTAGGAACCGGCTTTACGGGGGTAATTGCAAAATCGCCCAAGCCAATATATTTATTTACCTGTGCGTGCGGTACAAAAAGTATTCTACAGTTTTTTTTTGGCAGACCGTATTGTAATAGTAAAGCGTTGATCTCTTCCAGTGGATGGTTCGTTAATAAAAGTGCAACAAAATCATCCTTCCAGAATTGGTAACAGGCTTTGTAAAATTCAAAAACTTCTTCCTTTAAATAAATACCACCAAATTTACCAGCGTATACACATACTATCTTATTTTGCAGATTTAATTCGCTAACAAGTGAGGGATCTTTTTTAAAGGAAAGGTTAAATTTTTCGAGATCAACACAAGCAGGCTTAACGAAAAAATCGTTTAATGTTATACCGTATTTTTTCAGTGCGTACTCCTTCATTTGTTTTGTTGTGCCTATTATTTTTTTGGCATGAGCACTTTGTTTTTTTTCGAAACCAAATAACAGCTTAAATGAGATGCTGTCTTTTTGCCATTCTCCATTCTCTACCATTGCTTCTGCATGCGGTTCATAGCTATCAAGTATAAGTGGTTTTGACGTTAATATCGAAAGTATGTATCCAATCATGCCCGCAGGAGTACAAAAGGTATGGATAGTATCAATAGAGTTTTTGCGTATTATTTTTTTTAATAAAAAAATATTTTTCATCCATGAAAGTGATGCTGATAAGCCAAATGCAGAATACTTGTAACGTATATTTATAAGGCCTGGTTCGATTTCTAATTGCTTACCATGGTTTTCTTTTTCAAGCGTTACCAAATATATTTTACCATTAGCGGGTAAGAGTTTTGAAATTATTTTAAGATAGGGTAGGGTATAGGTTTGAATAAGAGCATCAGAAAAACTCCAATACGTAATTACTAATATATTCCTGGTAGTGCTCAAAACAGGTGTTTTATAATTGCATAAAACCTTCTATGAAATAATGTAGCAGGAGATTCATAAACACTATAAGCCAAATACTTAATTGTTTCTTTTTTAAATTTACCTGTTAAAGATAAATGTAAAGCGATATATGAATGACAGCTGGATTTAAATTTTGAAATATCTTTTTTATAATAATTCACAACAGATAGATTAGCGGTTATATATTTTATTATGGCTTCGCCCCTGTTTATTAACGCATCTTTTTTTGTAACAACTACACTTCGTTCTTCATGGTCAATGATGCTTGAGGTAATGGTATTTACATAATGTATTGGATATTTAGCGCAAAGTCTTAACCAAAGTTCCCAATCTTCCATAGCAGAAAGTTCTCTGTCTTCATTGAATTGATTTTTTAACGCAATATCTTTTCGCAGAAAAACGCCATTACAACTCAAAAAATTTCCAAATATCATATCTTTGTTTGGTAGAGAGTTATATATAGGCCCCTCTTTCATTATTTTACCATCACCATTCTTTATATCATATCTTAAATGAATAAATTCCGGCGAATTATTTTCGGTAATATATTTATTTGCGGTTTCAAGATGGTATGCGTAAAGTGTATCATCCGAATCAAAAAAAAGAACATAATCACCAACTGCTTTTTTTAAGCCATTGTTCCTGGCTACGGCTCTTTCACTGTTCTTTTGTTTAACGTAGGTTACTTTATTCCCTTTTTCTTTTATGATATTAGTTACTACCTCTTCTGTATTATCACTGCTTCCATCATCTACAACTATCAATTCAAAATTCTCATATGATTGATCCAATACTGTATCAATTGTTTTTTTAAGGAGATGTGCCCTGTTATATGTTGGAATTATGACGGAAAAAAACAAACTCATTTTTTTGTTTCGGGAATTAAATGAACATCAAAAAAATCAGAGTTATTGCAAAAAGCTTCTTTGGAAAGTACTTGTTCTTTATAATAAACGGTATAATTAAACGAGTGGATGATATCAAAAATATCAGCCGTATTTTGGTTATTGTTTTTAATAAGCGCGGGATGGATAGCTAAAATAATTATTGGCGCAAATGTTTTAATTGTTTCTTTTGCCCCATTAAGCACGTCCTGTTCAGATCCTTCGGCATCTATCTTTACCAGGTCAAGTTTTTCCAGCTTTAGCTCCTTTACAATGTTATCAAGTGTATCTACTTTTATTTTTTGAGATTCCCTGCTTTTGTCTTTTCTGGCTACGAGACTATTAGCATTACTGCCTTCGTTGGCGTCCACAAAAAAATCGACCAGGCCATTAAAATTCGAAACAGCTTTATTATGAGGATAAATTATTTTTTCAAAGTTATTAAGTGAGATTATTTTTTTTAATAAAGTAAAGGTGGCAGGTGTTGGCTCGAACGAATGGACTTGCCCTTTTTCACCTACCAACTTTGCAATGATCACAGAAATAAGTCCCAAATGGGCTCCTATATCAATAACCGTCATATCCTTTTTACAGGTTTTAGTTAAAAACTCAACGTTTTCTTTTTCGTAATTACTTTCAAAATAGCGCGACCATTTGGCCGGGAAACGAATACTGTAATCATTTATTTTTCTTGCAATACCTTTGTTTAAAGTAACAAGATCTATAAGGCCATAAACACTATTTTTTATTGTACTCATTTATTAATTTTTTTGAATATCAGCATGTATCTTATCATATGCAGGAAGAATTGTGTTTATAGAAAACCTTTCAGAAACCTGTAAATGTAAATTTTGACCAATTAATTTTGCTTGTTCTTTATCTTTAGATATATTTTCGATCGCAGCGATCATTTCTTCTTCTGTATTTTCTTTAGAAACAAGAATTGCATTTTTGCCATTTATAAGATAGTCGTCAACATCACCAATTCCCGAGCAGGCAAGCACTACTTTTTTATTTAGTCCGGCTTCTTTTATAATTACTGAGCTTGAATCGGAGAGAGATGGATGGATCAATACATCACTGGCGGCCAAATAATCCATTACGTTTAATCTAAAGCCTTCCATAAAAATATGCTGAGTAAGATCATTGCTGACTATATATTCTTTTATTTTTTCAAAATCTGGCCCGGTGCCCAGAATAATCATTTTAGCAGAGATACCTTTTTCAATTAATTTTTTTGTTACATTAATTGCCAGTTCTGTTCGCTTTGGCGCCACTAATCTGCAGGCAACGATCAATAAAATATCAGCGGGATATTTAGCTTTAATTTCGTTTACTACATTAAGATCGGGAGCTTTATATAAATTAAAATTGTATGCGAGGAAAATAACTTCTATTTTTTTTTCTTTAATGCCTTCAACTTCGATCATAAATTGCTTACAGCGGTTTGAAACAACAATGATGTTTTTTGCTAAAAAATAAACCAGGTGTGTTAAACGTACAAAATTTTTGCTGTTAAATAAGTAAGCTTCGTCTATTACATGTCGGCATGCAAACACTTTGGCTTTTACAAACGGCTGAGCCAAAACGGCTGGTAGGCCTGCGGTTTCAAGATGCGCGTAAAGGACATCTATTTTGTTTTTTTTGCAAAATTTAATGAGGTATAAAGTATGCTTTAAAAAATAGATAATACTGTTTTTCTTTTTTATAACATGCGTATTAACATTAACATTTATTTTTCTGCAGTTTTCATGATAAACTCCTTCTTCTGCTTGTGTAAGTAATATAACATTATGTCCTTGTTTAATAAAAGCTTCCATCAGCGATTCGGTGTCTCTGGATCTTAAATTAAAAGGAGTATAAAAAAGAATATTCATTAACTCAGGAAAACAAATTTATTGGTTGAATTATAGTCATCTAATTTTTTTATGCTTTCTGATGCAATATCAAGGTAATCGAACTCGCTGGTATCGCTTACAGATCTTTTTAAAATAGATCTGGCAACTATTTCTTTTAATTTTAGTATACTGCCTTTGTAGCTTATGGATTTTCTAAAGGATGGATATATTTTCGCAAGCATTTTTCTTTCACGGTCAATTATTTCGTAAAATTTATGTGAGTTACTTTGAGGATTTACAATATTAATAAAACCCATGCCAGTATAAAAAGCAATTTTGGCATTCATAGATGATACACGTATTGAATATTCAAAATCTACTATTTTAAAATTAGTATTAAAAAGACCAAGGTGCTCCAGCGAAGTCTTTCTAAGCATAAAGCCAAGACCACAAAACAAAAAAGGCGTTTTATCTATTAACCATTTTTTAAAACCTTTTACATATTCAATTTTTAAGTATGAATAAGTAGAATGGTTGATGTTAAAGCCAAAACCATCAAAACCTAAAATATCAATATGCGTGTTATCGAGCATAAATTGTTTACAGGTGGTAATTGTTGGGTAATGAAAAATGTCATCATCCGTTATTACTTTAACTATCTCTCCTTTTGCCATTAAAATAGCTTTATTGGTTCCGTGGGCTTCACCAAAATCTTTTTCAGAAATAAACTGATCGATATGGCCTTCTTTATACAACTCACTTAAATACTCAGCGGTTCCGTCTGTTGAGCCACCATCAGTAATAACGATCTCCTCATCCTTTTTTTTATTTTTAATTAAAAATGGCAGTGTAACTTTCAAATAAGAAAGTTTATTATAAGTAGTCATAACGTAAGACAAAAGAATTTTTTCCATTAGCACTTATAATTTTTTTGATATTGTGTTTAATGCTTTGGCCGGAGTGCCAACCAAAGTAGAATTTTTTTCAGTACGCATGTTTTTTAATAACGAATGTGCACCAATAATACAATTATCGGCTATTTCGGTATTTTTTAAGATCGTACTTTTTGCGCCTATCCAAACATTTTCGCCAATATAAATTGCGCCATTGCTGTAGCCATTTTCTTTTATAAGATTAGTGCCATCAACTAAATGATCCTGATCGCGAATCACAACCATTTCTGCAATTTCGCAATGGCTTTTTATAATTATCTTTTCTCTACAGGAAATAACACAATTAAATCCAACATAACTGTTTTGCATTTCAAATTGTGCATCCTTTTCAACCCTTATTACTGTGCCGTGATTGATCACACAATTTTTTATAGAAGTAGAAGATCCATCACAAATAACAATATCTGTATTTCTTCCAATGCTGGTTTTAAAATCTATTTGCAACGAAGGATATTTTAGCTTTAAATTCAATACGCGCAAAATGGATCTGATACTAATTAACAGCTCACAAATTTTTCTATATATTTTATAAATCACTGTTTTATTTATAGGTATCCTAATTCTTTAGCGTATTGTATCATTTTTTCTTTTGATCTTATCTTAACAGCTTTTGCCGGTGTACCAACATAAATGGTCCATGGCTCAGTATCTTTTGTTAACATAGAGCAAGCGCCTAAAACCGAACCTTCTGCTAAGATAACGCCCGGCATTATGACGCAATTTGTTCCAACCGAAGCAAAACGTTTTAATGTTATGTTGCCATAAGTTACGTCATCCCTGTATTTATCAGGAATAGTCGGCCCGATCAAACCAGCCCCCAAATGATGATCGCCACTGCAAATTAACCTGCATCCTGCTGCAATGGTGGTAAAATCTTCCATTATTAATTTTCCCTTTTCTCCGCCAATACAGGTAATGTATGGTGCAATATGAATATAATCGCCAATTTGCGCTTGTGTGGTAAGATAAAAGCCGCTGTCTATTGCAACATTATTTCCAACAGATACCAAATGTGGCCTTCTTATCTCAACATTGGCACTGATAAATGTATTTGTACCAACCGCTTTAAGTTTTGCATAATCAAACTCAGGAGATTTTAAGTTTTGACTCATAATTAATATGGGTAAATAGATTTGTAATAATTTGTTGTAGCCTGAATTCCTATTTCAAATGATGTAAATTCAAAAGCAGGAAATATTTTTTTAAACCGTCGTTCATCCATTACTTTTTTGGGTGCGCCATCCGGCATAGAATGATCCCAGGTTACCTTAAATTTATTATTGAATTTTTGATTTATAATATTACTTAATTCCCTTACGCTTAATCCGAAATTTTGTCCAATGTTTAATGGTTCATCCAAGCCTATTGTTACTTTTTGTGTTAGAATTAACTCAAGTATTTTGGCAAAATCTTCTGCATAAAGCCATTCCCGTATGGCAATACCTGTGCCCCATAGCTCTATTTCTTTTTTTTCTTCGCGCTCGGCTTTTACAAATCTGCAAATAAGCGCATTTAAAGCATGGGCTTTATTAGGGTCTGTACTATCTTTTGGACCGTACATATTTGGTACAAATAAATAAATAGATTTTATCTGGTGTTGCATGAAAAAACTTTCGCCAATATGCCATAACAAACGTTTTGTTGCGCCGTATGAAAGAACGGATCTGTGCAGGTGACCCGACATCCAATTATCTTCACTAAAAGTATCCGCATTTGCAGGGTATGCGCAGTTGGCTATTGGATTAATTATAATAGCAGTTGGACAAACTTCTGATAATGCCTGGTAAATGTTTAAAAGCATTCTTGAATTATCAAGCATGACACTTGCTGCCATTTGGGTAACATAATTTAAACTGCCAACGTGAGCAGCGCAATTTATAATGTAATCTGGTTTTGAATTTTTAAACAAAAGCACAACATCGTTGTATTGGATCAGATCCGTTCCTAAAGATCTTGAAGATTCTATTAAATTAAAAGTGCTGTTTAATTTTAATACATCTGCAACGTTTTGTCCAACAAATCCTGTAGCGCCAAGCAATAGAATATTCTTCATCTCCAATAGGGTATTTTATAAGATCAATTTAAACATTTTGTTCTAATCAAAAAAAAGTAAATTGTAATTTTTTTAACTTTTTGGTACTAATTAAACATGCTAAAAGCATATGTTCTTCTACATATGTTGCAATTATCAATATAATTAAAATAATATCTTAATTGTTTTTTGTTCATTTTAAACAGAACTTTTTATTGCATCAACAATATAATTTGCCGTTTCCATATCAATAGCATCGTGTATTGGAATATGAAGTTGGGTGTTATCGAATTTTGTTTGATTTATTAAAGAAAGATCTGCTCCACCAAAAATAGAATTCTTATCTATCCGTTGGTGAACTACGGATGTAGGTACTTTTTTGGCTTTTAATTTGCGTATTAATTCGGGGCGGTTGTTTGTGTGTAAGCCAAACAGCCAATAAGCACTTTTATTATCGGGCTCCTCTTTAAATAATTGTAATGCAGTTATATTTTTTAATTCTTGCTTATAATAATCCGCTATTTCTCTACGGTTTTTTAAACGTGCGGCATAACCACTTAAATTAGCAATGCCTAAAGCAGATGCATAATTATTTAAATGGTATTTGTAACCCATCTCTTTAAGATCATATTCACGCTCGCCAAGCTCTGAAACAGCAGAATTTTTTCTATCGATCCCGAACCATTTTTTTCTTAGGGCTTTTTCATAAAGCTCCGGATCTTTTACAGTAATAGCGCCACCATCACCGGTAGTTAAATGTTTAATAGCCTGAAACGAAAAACAGGTAATATCCGAAATGTTACCAATATTTTCTTTTGAATAAACAGAACCTAAAGCGTGTGCTGCGTCTTCAATAATTTTAATGTTTGTGTTTTTGACCAGGTCTTTTAATCCATTCATATTACATGGGTAACCACCCCAATGCACACATATAATTGCTTTTGTTTTAGAAGTTATTTTTGATCTTACCGATTCGATATTTAAATTCCCATCTTCATAATTGATGTCGGCAAAAACAGGTTTAGCTTTGCAGTATAATACTGCCAAACCTGTTGCAATAAAAGTTTGGGCCGGAATAATTATTTCATCGCTCTCTTTAATATTTAGAAGGTCTAAAGCTAAATGCAATGCGGATGTTCCACTGTTTAATGTAATAATGTTTTTAAAATCAAACATTTTGCATAATTCTTTTTCAAACTGCTCGGTTATTTTTCCTTCACTTAAAAAAGTGGAGTTAAGTAATTCTGTAACACCTTGCGCTGCATTCGGACTAACATATGTATTAAAAAAAGAAATTTCCTTCTGCATGAGCTAGCTTAATTTTTGAAATGATGATTCTAATGAGGGCCACACAGAAACATCCTGGTGCATAATTGTAATATCACCTCTGTGAATACTGCCTTCATCTAACGGATCAAAAACTGTGATCTGAAAAACATTAAAGTGTGCGTCGTAATTTGAACTTGGAGATGATGAATCTAAAGCGATGTGAAAAAAATACTCATTTGCATTGAGCAGGTTTTTTGGTATGATGATCTCACTTAAGTAAATCCCTTTTTTTGATTTTTTACTTCCGTCCCAATCAATTTTAGTATCTGTACCTATCATTACTTTTTGGCCGTTTTGATTTAATAAAAGAAAATTAGGAGTGATCAGTTTTTCACCCCTGTTTATCCATTTTATTTCTAGCTTTATCAATTCGTTTGTGCTAAAACGGTAAGCAAGCTCATTTGCAGTATTTAAGACCCTTGCTTCAAGAATCTCTGCTTCTTTATTTTCATTGATCCTTGAATTAACGAAAACCGAATTAGAAGTTGTATCGCCATATAAATATTTAGATACCACGGTGCTGATATCCTCTATCGCATTTGTTTTTCCTTTTTCAAGCAGAACACCTTTTTTGCATAAACTTTGTATTGCGTTCATACTATGGCTTACAAATAAAATGGTTCTTCCGCTTTTGCTTACCTCATTCATTTTACCCATGCATTTTTTTTGAAACTCTACGTCTCCCACTGCCAATACCTCATCAATGATCAAAATCTCGTTCTCTAAAAAAGCTGCAACGGCAAAAGCTAAACGCAATTGCATACCACTGCTATAATGTTTTAATGGTGTATCAATAAATTTTTCCACACCCGAGAATTCTATAATGGCATCAAAATTTTTTAAGATCTCAGTTCGGCGCATTCCTAAAATAGAGCCATTCATAAAAATATTTTCGCGACCGCTTAATTCAGGATGAAAACCCGTGCCAACTTCCAATAAACTTGCAATACGTCCGCGCCCGATAATTTTACCGGAAGTGGGAGGTGTGATTTTTGAAAGTATTTTTAATAAAGTAGATTTCCCGGCGCCATTCTTCCCAATAATTCCAATCGTATCGCCGGGCATAACATCAAAACTAATATCTTTTAAGGCCCAAAACTCTTCTTTTTTTGAGCCTGGGTTTAAAAAAGAGAATAAATTCTCCCTCAGGCTCAAATATGGCTTTGCATTACTTTGGATCTGGAATTTTTTACTTATTTCCTTTATTTCAAGAATTGGCTTCAATAGGGTAAATATAAAAAAAGACAGGCAGATTGCCAAGTTATTTAAGCTAAAACGCTTGTTTTATGAGGACTATGAGCTTTATTATCAGTCTTTTTGTTTAGCAACAAAATCTTTTAACTCACTAATGGTTTCATTGTAAGAAAATGTGTGGGAAATCAATAAAAAGTTCTCTTTTTCAACGCACACATAATAGAGCATTTTTGCTGCGTCCAGTTTTTCACGATCGTGAATGAATTTACTAAGGATCAAAATGATGTGATCTTTAGAATAGCAATATTGTTCATAGTTTTTTTTGAAAAGCTCAAAACGCTGCGAATCATTCGTGTAAACACTTAGGTTATTTTCAAAGTTTTTTATTTCTTCTGGTGATGATGCGATTTTACAAGTTGAGCTGATTTTTATTTTTTGAGTATCCGCTACTTTAAAAAAATTATTTAATTCTTGAATTGAAGATTCAAAGTGGAATGATTTTTCAAGCTCTTTGTTTTTCGGTTTATCGGTAATATTAGGATAAACGATTTTAATTATTTTTAATTTTTCTAATTCATAATCAATATATTTTAAAATAAAATTTAATTGATCGACACTTAAACAGTTGTTTCTGCAAACATTATCGGCAATAATAAATTTATCATCCGGCACTTGTGCTTTTAGCATTAAAAGATTTAAATAGTTAAGGTACTCGGCAGGCATTGGTGCAGAACAAATTCCGGCCTTAGGTATATTATTAAAGTAAACAGGTTTTGAATCTTTTAATTCGCAAAAATGACCAAGCAAAGTGTTTTTATATTTAGCCGTTGTATCAATAATTGGCTTTTCGGGAACTATAGGGTTAGGTAATTTTACAATATCATAATAACCTGCATAGCTCACTTTTATTTTGTTTTGATCTATAGTTGCTTTATAATTGAATTCTTTATTTTTTGTGGCTTTCCCTTTTTCAAAAAGAAAGAGTGTTGCTTCAATTTTTGTTTTGTTTTCCAGTTCAATTTTAATTCGCAAAGAATCTTCATAAACCGAACTTATTAGAATGTTGGTTTGTGGTGTTTTATTTTGGACTGTATCAAATGCAATTAGTGTAAACAATTCGCCTTTTGCCGAAAAAATGCGAATATTATTTTGCGCAAAAAAAAGATCTATAAGCAATACGAAGATGAACAGAAAAAAATATTTCATAATTAATTATTTTTTTTAAAATGATCAAAAACAAGTTTTGCTTTTGCTTTTCCAATAATTTTTTCTAATTCTTCAAGGTCTGCCTCCTTAATGTTTTTTACACTTTTTAGCTCTATTAGAAGCGTTTCGGCTGTCTTATCACTAATGCCTTTTATTTCGTTAAGCTCGGTCTTAAAAGTTTCCCGGCTGCGTTTATTACGGTGGTGCGTAATTCCAAAACGATGTGCTTCATCACGTATCTGCTGAATTATCTTTAAGGTCTCGCTTCGTTTATCTAAATATAATGGCAGTGGATCACCGGGGAAATAAATTTCTTCCAAACGTTTGGCAATACCGATAATTGCTACTTTACCAATAAGGTCTAATTTTCTTAGGCTTTCGTATGCGGCACCTAACTGACCTTTGCCACCATCAATTACGATCAGTTGCGGCATTTGTAAATTTTCTTCCAACACACGGCTGTAACGTCTTGTAATAATTTCTTCCATGGTTGCAAAATCATTTGCCCCAATAACTGTTTTTACATTAAAATGCCTGTATTCTTTTTTTGCTGGTTTTCCGTCAATAAAAACGGGCATGGCACTTACTGCATATTCACCCTGTATATTACTATTATCAAAGCCTTCGATCCTGCGTGGTTGTTCGGTCATGCGCAGATCTTTCATCATTTGGTTCATGATCCTTTCAGTATGCCTGTCTGGATCTGTCAGCGCAATTTGAGTTTCTCTTTCTAGTTTATAAGCTACAGCATTTCGCAAACACAGGTCTATCAATTGTTTTTTATCGCCAATTTTTGGAACAACGTATTCGCAATCGGGTAATTTTATCTCGGGAATAAAAGGAACTAAGATCTCTTTACTTGTGCTGTTAAACCTGTTTCTGAATTCGATGATGGCAAATAATAAAAGTTCTTCATCGCTTTCATCTATTTTCTTTTTTAATTCAATGGTTTGCGCATGAATGATGGCTCCATTTATAATTTTAAAGTAATGCACGTAAGCATTTTTTTCGTCGCTAATAATATTGATCACATCTGTATTTGTAATGGATGGATGAACAATTGTTGATTTGCTTTGGTAATTACTTAATATTTCAATTTTATTTTTTAATACTTCGGCCGTTTCAAAATCATATTTCTCTGCGGCTTTTTGCATATTTGTTTTAAGATCGCGTAATGCAAAATTTATATCGCCTTTAATGATCTGGCGGATCTCTTTTATATTTTGATCATATTCTTCTTCAGCCTGTTTGTTTACGCAAGGTGCTTTGCATTTTCCAATGTGAAATTCCAAGCAGGGACGAAATTTTCCTTTGTCAATATTTTCTTTACTGAGATCATAACTGCAAGTCCGTAAAGGATAAGTTTGCCGAATAAGATCAAGCAAAGTATGCATTAATTTCACAGATGCATAAGGGCCAAAGTATTCGCTACCATCCTTCACCTGCCTGCGTGTATAAAACAATCTTGGAAAACGTTCTTTTTTTAAAATGATCCAGGGGTATGTCTTATCATCTCTTAAATTAATATTGTACTTAGGTTTAAGATTTTTAATGAGGTTATTTTCAAGCAGCAACGCATCTAATTCTGAATTTACTTTAATGGTGCGGATGTCGTGAATTTTTTTCACCATCATTCTCAAACGACTACTGTCATGTTCTTTTGCAAAATAGGATGAAACACGCTTTTTTAAATTTTTTGCTTTGCCTACATATAATAAAAGCTCATCCTCATCATAGTATTGGTATACGCCCGGAAGATCGGGAAGGGTTTTTATTTTTGATTGTATATGTTCAGGAAAATCTTCTAACACAGTATAAAGTTATAAAATTTACCGCGTAAAAAGCTGTAGATTTTTTTGGCTTTTAAAAATATAAAATGAAAAAATATATGAAACAAAAAAACCTGAATGTTTAATTCAGGTTTTTTGTGCGGGTGAAGGGACTCGAACCCCCACGCCTTTCAGCGCCAGATCCTAAGTCTGGTGCGGCTGCCATTACGCCACACCCGCAGTTTAGGAATGGTAAAGATAGGGCTTTTTTTAAAACTCAGCAAAAAATTGCTTAGTTTTTTTGGATCACTATTTTTTCAATAAAATTGCCGCTTTCAGAGCTTATTGAAAGGAAATAAATACCATTATTTAGCTGCGATACATTCAAAATAGCTGTATTTCCTACTTGGAAAAGGTCTTCAATAAACACACATTTTCCCATTAGATCATATACTTTAACCTTGTATGTATTTACAGGTGTAGGGCTGTTTAAATAGAGTGTACCGTTTGAAGGGTTTGGATAAACCCATACATTAAGCTTTTCAATATTTTCTTTTATACCAAGCGTTTCACCATTTGGTGTAATTTTTTCTTTCACCACATTTAATACATTTCTTTTAGTTGAATCTGCATCATATTCAGCTAAAAAACCCACAATGTATAAATTATCCGAAGTGTATTTATTAATGTTGTTTGTTGCTGTTGGAACTGTTAATGAATATGTTTTTTGATACGATTGATTTTGGGTGCCACCTGTTGTTGGTATAAGTCCGGGATTTCCAAAAGAACCATCAAAAGAATATACTAATGTGTTTTGGTGTTGAAATTGAACGCCATTTAAAACATAAGTACCGTATAATGAAGCGTAATAACCTTTTAAATAATAGGCTGACCATGGCACATTGTAAAAATCATTTAATTGGTTGTAACCATTTATCAAAGTGTCATTCCACGGCCCGTGTACAAAATTTTCCGTTAAATAAGCATTTAATCTAAGATCACCTTTTACGTCACCTATAAAATCGGCTTTTATAGTAAATGATAGTTCTTTAGTGGTTGGATTATATGTTTTATTTACAATACTTATACCTGCCGGAGAAATTTTGCGAAGCTGTTTGTAAATTAAACTATCATAATAGGGGTGTGTTGATGCAATAGTTCCGGGTTTTGAATATAAGGTTCTGTCGAACATTGCTGTGGCTGTGTTTTTTTTATAAGCCGAAATAATACCTGTTGAATTGGCTTCTTTTAAAGAATCAAGGTCGTGAACATTAACAACTATAACAGAATCATTTTGTCGTGCTAAAATTCTTTCTTGCGCGCCGGAACATTCTCCATCAAATGCGCTTACAAAATGTTCAACTAAAACTGATTTTTTTGGCGCTGAACCTTGAATAGTGATATAAGTAAAGCTGGTATCGTTTGAATGATCCTGATCCGGAGAACCATTTACCCCGCTTATCCATGTTTTTAATTTATAGTTGCCGGCAGAGCTGATATTATAAGCCAATGCAAATGTAGCCGGTGAAGATTGTTTGTAACCAACACTACTACTAAAGCTAATTGTTTCTGTTTGCACAGTAGAATTTCCGATCTGGTAATTTAAAGCTACAGCATTAATAGTCGCAGCGCCAAGGTTACTTATAGTTGTACTTATGGTTTGGCTCGAATTAGTTAGAACGTATTTTGGTGTTTGAATAGAAACAAGTGCTGCATCTAAATTATTTGATAATGTAAGGATCTCAATATCATCTATCCATAATTGGTATTTGTTATTAGAATTATCGCGAAATGCAAAACGTAATGTTTGTCCTGCAAAAGCAGCAAGATTAACGGAATGTCTTGTCCATGTATCATTTTCAGTGTTGTTTGTATACAACTGATCGCCAATATTAAAATCCTGTGGTGTTAATGTTCCGGTTTTATTTGTACCATAAACCAGGTAGCTTTCTTTATTATTTACATCAGGGCTTTTAGCGAGCCAGGTTAAAACAGAGTTAGCGGTAATATTTGTAATAGAAGGTGTTATTATCCATCTGTCAACCGATGCCGCAGTATCCAGCCAGCTTGTGCAAACTAAAAAAGTATCATTTTCAACCGGATTATAAACTACTTCCCAGCCTTCTGTCTTAAAAGCGGGAACATTAAACGGTTTGTTTGGATTTGTTGCAGAGCCAATGTTATTTTTATAACCATCTTTTATGATGGTAAAAATGGAAGGCGTAGTTGTATAATCAACGGAGCTGGAACTTGTAGTATATGTTTGCAAAATTAAATTCCCAAAACTATTACTAAATAATGTTTGCGAAAATAAATTTAAGGTTGAAACCAGTGCGGCAATAAATAGTATAATCTTTTTCATTTTTCTTCTATAATAATTCTGTCTTTCCCGTCAAAAATCGGCGCTTGTATACTAATAACCTTTAACGGTTGTTTGCTTGTTGTTTTAACAGCATGAATTGTATTTTTTGGAATAAATACAAGGTCACCTTTTTTAATTTTAAATATTTTTTCTCCCAATCGCATTTGAGCTTCGCCTTCCATTACATAAACGTGCTCGCTATGATATTGGTGTTTGTGTGACTTTACTTCGTTCTTAATAATTATGCAAAAGCTACTTGCTAAACTATCACTAAATAAAGCTTTATTAAAAACATTTTCAGTTTGTAATGGAAGCTTAAGCGTATCTAAATTAACAACGGTTTGCGAGCTGACAGAATAAATTAGTGTTACAAAAAATATTACTGTCAGCCAGCGCATTAATTCTTAATTGATTGCGGTTGAGCTACAACACTTGTTAAAGGCGCCTGGCCTAACATTTGTGGTGTGATCATTGGCAATACACGTTTAACTTCAGCGTAATTAGGATTTAACTGTAAAGCGCGGTCCCAGCATTCTTTAGCTTTAGCATATTTTTGACTGTTAAAATACGCGCCTCCTAAATTATACCAACCTTCAGGATTGTATGGGTCCAATAAAGTACATTTTCTGTAAGCAATAGCTGCAGAATCCATGCGGCCTCGGTTAAATGCGGTGGCCCCACGATTTTTAAGGTCGTTGTAATATACAATGTAATAATTTCTTAAGTATGGATTGTTAGGATATAAACGCTCTGCATTTTTCCAGTAATAAAGCGCTTCAAAATCTTTTCTTAATTTAAAGTATGCTAAACCCAGATTTAAATACCCGTTTACGTAACGCGGATGTAAATCGATAGCATGTTTTAAGAAACCAATACCTTTATAAAGAGCGGCATCTCTTCTTGATGCATAGCCACCTTCTTTTACTTCTTCATCGCTAATATGTAATGTACCATTGTAATCATTATAACGTGTAGAATCCTGGCCAACAACCTGTACACCGGTGATCTCTTTTGTATCAGCAAGATCTACCCAACGTGCGCCGGCATTACCTAATACTAACACAGAGTTTGGCATCGTGTTTACATCTTTCAGGAAAAGCGTAACGTCATTTTTCCAATCGTAATTACGCTCCCATGTTTTACAGCCGAATAAAAAGCCAACAACTAAAACTATTAATGATAATGCAATACGCTTAACATTAAAACTAACAGTGGCTAATGCATCAAAGCCTTTTAAAATAAAGTACGCTGCGGCAATACAAAAACCGATATTAGAGTGGAAGATCAAACGTTCGCCCATAGTTGCACCTACATCCATTAGCACGTTACTGATAAGTAATGCAAATAAAATATAAACCATTATACAGAAACCAATAATGTGGCGTTTAAGGGATAAGAAAATTCCAGTAAATAATAATCCTAAATGGAAAACAAACGAAACTATAAAATCCCAACTTGTAAAATGACGATATTCAATAGTGTTATAAGAATAATCTGATGATAACGGATGAGGGAAACATTGTAGTATAAAATATTTTAATAACACAAAGCCTTTTGTGCAAAAACGTTCTTGCTCATTCGCTAATAAATAAGGATTGTTTAAGATCTCTGTATCTGGTACGCCCGGTTTAAGTTTTACCGCAACCAAACGCATTCCAAGATAAAATAACATAATAAAAGCAAACCAGGTCATTAAGCTGATAAATTTATTTTCTTTCATGGCTTTACTTATACCAATGAAAACAAAAATAACATACAGGAATGGGAAAGCCCAGAATGCTTTTGTTGGCATTGTAGGAGCGGGTACTTTAGTGTCAAATTTATATTTTATGAAAAGCATAAATCCTGCACAAGCAATAAATGCAAAGGCAATAATAAGTATAGCTTTTACATCAATATTAAAATTGAATTTACCTAAGCTGCTAAAACGAGATGACTTCTCGATAAAATTGACCGCTGCATAAGTAAGTCCTACCCAAAGTATAAAACTTAAACCCCGTGTAACAAGTTTACTGCCGCCACCATCTGCATCAAATATAGAATTGATAATACCTTTATGTACAAAAGCCATAATTATACCAACGCATAATGCAGCTATAATTTTATAAACCAGTTTTGTATTTATGTGTTGTTTGTATACATCATTTTCAGTAAAAGTATACACAGCTAAAGGCACAAGTATAAGGAGCATAATAGCATACTCTTTTGAAAGTAGTGCTAATAAAAACATGAGTGATGCCCATATAAGATCCCAGATCTTTTTTGATTCGAGATATTTAAATGAATAGAGGAATGTGAGTGAAAGGAAAATAAGTGAAAAGATCTCATCACGACTTTTTACGTTGGCGATGGCTTCAGAGTGAATTGGGTGCATAGTAAATAACAACGCTGCTAAAAAAGCAAGATCCTGGTTGTTGCGGAAAAAATAACGTGAGAAAACCAAGTATAAGAACACGCAACCTAATGCAAATGTCCAGATGTTATTAAAGTGACGTACGTTTGCACCGTATACCTGGCAATCAACTTCGTTAAATACACCATCAACGTTTAAGTCTTCATCCGAATCATTTTTAAAATCTTTATCAAGATCCCAGCAATTGTAACACTCGTTTTGTTGAGCAACACCATCATTATTAAGATCAACAAAATCGTTGTATTCATAATTGGTTTCAGGTCTGCCACAAGGCGAAGTAAAATTTACAAGATCTTTATCGAGTACCCCATTTTTATTTGAGTCTTCAACTTTCAAATATAAACCCGTTCGGTATGACCCGATAATTTCTTGTTCAACAGCAAAACTCACAACAGAAAGCGGACGGTAACGACCACCAGCTAACTGATCGGTAGCACACATTCTACGGTAAAAACTTTCGTAGGCATCTTTTGTTAAGATGCCAGGAATGCCGCGTATGCCTTTAATTACGTGATCATTTTGATGAATAATGATCCCATCATCCAATGCATATTCACCATTAATTGAAGTAATATAAAATGTAAAACCTACAATGCCAATGATGAGCATTGCCAATTTGTGGGTTAAAAAAGTAAAATACTTAAAAGTTTGAGTTAACTCCGGAAAAGTAGGTTGCTTGCTTGGTTGTGCCATAATTAAAAATATCTGCAAAATACAAATATAAACGCAAATTGATTGCAAAAAAAATATAAAAATGTAATAGGATAACCGTTTTTTTACTATTTTGCTATGGTTAATGCAAAAAGGCAAAATTTATTACATCCTCTTGATGTTCAGCGTTATTTTAATGCTGGGGGCCATTGTAATAAACAATCGGTTTTCATATTCTGTTAACCAGATAGCAGTTAATGCTCAGGAAAAAATAAATACAAAACAAGCGCTCTCAAAACAAGCGCTCGATCTGTTATTAAACGATAGCATCAGTAAACACAGGTCTGATTTTGAGAATCTTTTTAAAGAAGAAAACATTGGTATTTATTATTTTAATAACGATAGCCTGTTTTACTGGAATAATGCTCAAATGCCGCTTTTGTATCAAAGCAAAATGTTCGAAAAAGAGTTTGGTATTGCTACTTTAAAACAAGGGTATTATCTGTATTTTAAAGTTAAAAAAGAAAATACTTTTGGTCTTGCCTTATGTTTGATAAAACCTAATTACGACCTGCAAAATAATTACTTAAAAAATAATTTTAGCAATTGGACAGATATCCCCAAAGAGCTCGGTATTTCTAATAAAGGTACTAAACAAAGCGCGGTAATTTTAAACGATCAGACCCTGTTTTATCTTTCAGGGAATGAGCCAATATATCATTCAGGCGCGGTAAGCAATATTTGTTTTACGTTATTTTTAGCAGGATTTATTTTGCTTTTGATCTGTAGTTTATTGGCTGTAAAAGAAAAAGCACAAGGTGTACGGTTATTTGTTTGGCTTGCTGCTATCCTGGCTTTTAGAGCACTAATGATCTGGTTAAAATGGCCTGAATTTTTTTACAGAAGTGTTTTATATGATGTGCAATTATTTGGTAATGCCGATTCACTAATTAATTCATACCTCGGCGATATTTTATTTAACGCCATTCTTTTATTATTTGTTGCAGTACTTTTTAATTTTAAGATCAGAAGAACAGAGAATAAAATTTTAAATTATTTCCGGATCCTTGCTTTGTGCATTGCCATTGGCTTTGTAGCCGTTCAATTTAATAACGGCGTAAAAAGCTTAGTGAGCAATTCAATATTAAATTTCGACTTTTTAAGCATTTTCAGCATTAAATTCCCGGCATTTATTGCATTATTTGCTTTGAGTTTTTATTGTCTTGCGCTGTTTGTTTTTATTCATCGGCTTCTTGTTTTTTTTTCAGGAAAATATGTTCAAAACCTGCTTTTATTCAGTGGAACTATTTTTATTATTTGTTTTTTTATTCAAATAATATTTAATTATACAAACATTTTTGAAAATTATTGGCTGATGCTTTTTGCTTTGCCAATGTTTGTATTAACCCGTGCGGGTTTCTCGAAAAACTCATTGGGGCTGGGCTTGCAGATCCTTATCATGTCAATTATCACTTCTTTATTCTTTAACTTTTATATCAGTCAAAATCAAAGATCCGATCTTCGTTTATTATCGTTTAATTTAAGTGAACGTAAAGATGCTATTCTTGAAAGTGAATTTACGAGTGTACCGGATAAGATCATTAATGATGAAAAATTAAAAGTGCTTTTAGACTTTTTGCCAAACAGCGAAAAAGAAGTTGAACAGTTATTAAAACAAAAATATTTTGGTGGTTATTTTAACCGTTATAATGTTGAAGTTTCTTTATTTGATAAGGATTGCAAGCCCTTATTACCTACCAAGGATCCGGTACTTTTAAATGAAGGTTTTTTTGATGACCAGGTAAAATATGAAGAAACAGATTCTGTTTCAAAAAATTTCTTTTTCATTGCAAGGTATAAAAAAAATTCTAGATATATTGGAAAGATCCCGTTAAACACAAAAAATTTATATGTGCGTTTAGAACCAAAACAGTTTGAAGAGTTAGGAAGTTTTCCGGATCTTTTATTGGATCAATCGCAACAAAAACCTGATAAATTAAAAAAGTTCAGTCACGCTGTATACCGCTCGGGGCAAATATCCAGCCGCTATGGCGAATTTAATTATCCATATTTTGGCAGCGATTCATTAGCGCTTACAAAAACAAATCCTGATTACGTACATTACTTTTTTGATCCCGATGAAGAAACACAAATTATCATCAGTCAAAAAAAGAAGAACGGCAATTATTACTTTACATACAACTCTTATTTATTTTTATTTTTCTCTTTTATAAGTTATTGCAGTTATTTTATTTACGGTTTGATCTTCACTTCGCGTTTCAAATCCTCATCGTTCACGCGTCGTATCCAGGCCATTATTATTATTTTGCTTCTTCTTGCCATTTCCGCTGTGGGTGTGACTTCAGCCACGCTTGTATCTAACCAGTTTGAGGCTGATAATGTTAAACAATTGCAGGAAAAAACGCAAACAATTATTAATGAGCTGGCAACACAATTTACGCCATCAGAAATGTTTGATCCAACCCAAAAGGAATTGGTGAATTTAAAATTAAAAGAATACGCACATTTATTTAGTACAGATATAAGTTTGTTTGGTAAAAAAGGAAGGCTGTTTCATACAAGCGAGCCGCGTTTATATGAGCTTGGTTTAGCCGCATCATTAGTAAATCCGCAGGCTTATGCCGATCTTAAAGAGAACAGAACCTCTGCAACAAGTGTGAGTGAGAAGGCAGGCGAATTAAATTATTTATCGTTATACACACCATTATTCAATACCAAAAAAGAGCTTATTGGCTTTGTGAATTTACCTTATTACGCTAAGCAGGCCGATCTTGTAAATGAGCTTTCGGGCATTATTAGCGCATTTATAAATGTGTATGTAATTTTATTTGTAATTAGTATTCTATCAGGTTTAATTTTAGCCGGATATATTACCCGCCCGTTGCAATTAATTAAACAACAAATTGCCAATATTACTTTAGGAAAACAGAATGAAAAAATTAAATGGCAAAGTAATGATGAGATAGGAAAATTAGTAAGCGAGTACAATCAAATGCTTGTAAAATTAGAAGAAAGCGCTAATCTTTTAGCGCAAAGTGAGCGTGAAAGTGCATGGCGCGAAATGGCCAAACAAGTGGCGCATGAAATAAAAAATCCGTTAACGCCAATGAAATTAAATTTGCAATACCTGCAACATTTAATGAAAAATAACCCGGATGATTTTAAAGAAAAATTCGAAAAAGCGAGCGCGGGAATAATTGAACAGATAGACTCGCTTGCCACTATTGCCAATGAGTTTAGCAGTTTTGCAAAATTCCCGAAAACAAATTTGCAAACTATTAATCTTTTTGAGATCATTAAAACTTCTGAATTAACTTTTGAGAATCATAAAAATATTTCAATCGTAAATCACATTTCAAAAAACGAAATACAGGTGTTGGGTGATAAAGATCAGGCGTTGCGTGTATTCAATAATATTTTAAAAAATGCAGTTCAGGCTTTGGATGAAAGAGAGTCTCCGAAAATTGAGATTAGTATGAACGAAAATGATACATCCGTCATCATTTTAATTACTGATAATGGTGTGGGAATAGGCGCTGAGATGAAACAAAAATTATTTACACCCAATTTTACTACTAAAAATACGGGCTCCGGTTTAGGATTGGCCATGGTAAAAAACATTATGCAGGGCTTTAATGGCAAGGTGTGGTTTGATTCAGAAATAAACAAAGGCACTACTTTTTATCTTGAATTTTTAAAAGCATAAACATGGCCGAGCCAGATGAAGGTTTTATACCCGAGCGGGATATTATAAACAAAAGGGTTTTAGGCCAATGTCCCAAATGCAGGCACACCGAACTACTTTGGATAGAAAGAATTTTGATAGAGGGAAGCCTTGAAAATTATCATTTAATGCATACCGAAGTAGATGATGTTTACGAATGCGAAAAGTGTAAACACAGTTGGAAAGAATTTCGGTTTTTGTAAAGAATAATTTTCTCAAAAGGGATTCTATAAATTTTTGGGCGTTGCCTTCGGCCGGGCTTTCCACTTCAAGTCCTGCTTTCGCACCTGCTGGCCCATTAAGCCACGTGCTTACTGTCCTGCTTCGCTACATTGCGGGCTTTTCGTTACAATCCCTAACGCTAAGTTCGGAAACTGCGTTAGGGATGCGAAGGGCTTGGTGCGTAACGAAGTGGAGCACGGTAGCGAAGCGGACCCCGTAGAAGCCCGGGCCGAAGGCAACGCCAAAATAAGTTCTTAATTTTTCAAATTTTTTTGCCCTGTTTTTATATATCAAAAAACATCAAAAAAATCCCCAATTTTATAGGTTTTTCCCAGTTCTTTGGTAAAATATTATTAGTATCTTCGTCATCCTTAATTAAAAAACTATGGCAAAATTTAGAAGAGAAGATGCCTTGGATTATCACTCACAAGGCCGTCCCGGCAAGATCGAGGTAATTCCAACAAAGCCTTACAGCACGCAACGTGACCTTACTTTAGCCTACTCTCCCGGTGTTGCTGAGCCCTGCCTTGAGATTGAAAAAAATCCTGAAGACGCCTATAAATATACTGCAAAGGGTAACCTGGTAGCTGTTATTTCTAATGGTACTGCGGTTCTTGGCCTTGGTGATATTGGCGCCCTTGCATCTAAGCCGGTTATGGAAGGAAAAGGTTTATTATTTAAGATTTTTGCTGATATAGATGTATTTGATATTGAAGTAGATACAAAAAACATTGATGAATTTGTTAATACCGTAAAAAATATTGCGCCAACTTTTGGCGGAATAAATTTAGAAGACATTAAAGCCCCTGAGTGTTTTGAAATAGAGCGTCGTTTAAAAGAAGTTTTAAATATTCCTTTGATGCATGATGATCAGCATGGCACTGCTATTATCAGTGCTGCCGGATTATTAAACGCCGTTGAGATCTCTAAGAAAAAAATGAAGGACATAAAACTGGTTATCAATGGTGCCGGTGCCTCTGCCAACTCATGTGCAAAAATGTACATTGCTGTTGGTGTAAAAAAAGAAAATATTTTAATGCTTGATAGCAAAGGTGTTATCAATAAATCAAGAACAGATCTTGATCAATACAAAGCGTTTTTTGCTTCTGATAATGTAAAAGTAAATACATTGGCCGAGGCTATCAAAGGGGCAGACGTATTTGTTGGCCTATCAAAGGGAAATATTTTAACTCAGGACATGGTAAAAAGCATGGCAAAAAACTGTATTGTTTTTGCACTCGCTAATCCAACTCCTGAAATTTCTTATGATGAAGCTATTGCTGCAAGGCCCGACATTATTATGGCTACAGGCCGCAGTGATCATCCTAACCAAGTTAACAACGTATTAGGTTTCCCTTTTATTTTCCGTGGCGCTATGGATGTTCGTGCAACAACCATTAACGAAGAAATGAAATTAGCGGCATCATTAGCTATTGCTTCTCTTGCAAAAGAGCCGGTGCCGGATTATGTAAACCTTGCTTATGGTTCTAAAAATTTAAGCTTTGGCGAAGAGTATATAATACCAAAACCAATTGATAGCCGTTTAATTTCGGTTGTATCTTCGGCAGTGGCAAAAGCCGCTATTGATAGTGGTGTAGCGCAACGCAAGATAACGGATTGGGATGCTTACCGTGCAGAATTGGATAACCGTTTAGGAAAAGATAATAAGTTAATGCGTAGCCTGGCTAACAAAGCCAAGAGCAACCCAAAACGCGTTGTGTTTACTGAGGCCGATAATTATAAAGTGCTGAAAGCCGCGCAGGTTGCCAGGGATGAAGGTATAGCAAAACCAATTTTATTAGGCAACAAAGAAAAAATCGACAAATTAATTGAAGAATATCAATTAGATCTTGGTGATACACCAATTATTGATCCATGGTTGGCAGGTGAAGAAGATAAGCGTACAGAATTTGGTGATATGCTTTGGAAGAAGCGTCAACGCCGTGGTTTAACACAATACGATGCGCGTAAATTAATGCGCGATCGTAATTATTTTGGTGCTATGATGGTTGAGCTGGGCATGGCCGATGCTATGATCTCGGGCTTAACAAAAAAATATGGTACACCAATAAAACCTGCATTAGAGATCATTGGCGTACAACCCGGTGTTAGCAAGGTTGCCGGCCTTTACATCATGGTAACAAAAAAAGGCCCTTACTTTTTTGCTGATACCACCATGAATGCAAATCCTACAGCTCAGGAGCTGGCGGATATTGCTGTACTTACCGCAAATACAGTTAAACAATTTAATATCGTTCCGCGTATCGCTCTTTTATCATACTCTAATTTTGGTTCTGCCGAAGGCGAAACGCCAAAAAAAGTAAGTGATGCAGCAGCCATATTGCATAAAAATTATCCGGGAATGATAGTGGATGGTGATATACAAGCCAACTTTGCTTCAAACAATAATTTATTAAAAGAACAATTTCCATTTAGCCATTTGGTAGATAAAGATGTGAATACATTTATTTTTCCAAATTTAGCTGCCGGCAATATTGCTTATAAATTATTGCAGGAGTTGGGTGGTGCCGAAGCCATTGGCCCGGTACTAATGGGATTGAACAAACCCGTACATGTTTTACAATTAGGAAGCAGTGTACGTGAAATAGTAAACATGATAATAATAGCAGTGGTTGACGCGCAAAACAGAAAGTAAGAAAAAGCTATGTCATTGATCAATTACGTAAAAGGTAATATTACATATAGAAATCCTGCACACATTGTTATTGAAGCAAATGGGGTAGGTTATGGCCTTTTGGTATCGCTAAATACATTTTCAAAATTAAGCCAACAAACCGAAGCACAGCTTTTTGTGGAAAGCGTTTACGTGCGTGATGATAACCCCCGTTTTTATGGTTTTGCAGAAGAAGATGAACGTGAATTGTTCAGAAAACTTATTTCAGTAAGCGGAGTTGGTGGTGGAAGCGCTTTGTTAATGCTCTCAAGTCTTAGTCCTGCCGAAATAGCAGGCGCTATTAATACAGCAAATGTTGGAATGTTAAAAAGCATAAAGGGTATTGGTGACAAGACTGCCCAGCGCATTGTTGTTGATCTTAAGGGTAAGATGGGAAAACATGAAGGAGGAATTTCGCAGATTTTGACAACCACGTACAATAAAAATAAAGACGAGGCGTTATTGGCTCTGGTTACCTTAGGTTTTCCTAAGAGTTCAGCTGAAAAAGCGATTGAAAAATCAATTAAACAGCAAGGCGTGGGAACCGATAATGTGGAATTATTAATTAAATCAGCGTTAAAAAACTTTTAGGCATCTTTTTGTGAGAGCAAGCGGACTAATAAATTTTGTAGTAATTACCAGCGCCACAGCTTGTCTAATGGCTGTTGTTACTAGCCGTAATCCTGAAAAGATCTCGAGTTCTGATGTATTTGACCAATTACCATCCGCAAATATCATGCCTATTGATACACCGGAAACCGAGCCGGTTGATCTTAACTTTGATTTTAAGGATAACAATGGTAAACCGCCAATGCTTGATCCAAAATCAGGACTCTATTTACAAAATCCTGAAAATATAAAAACGGATGTAGAGTACAATCCAAAAACCGGTACGTATGATGTTAAGCAAAAGATAGGTGATATGGATTACCGCCCTGAAACTTACATGAGCATGAAGGAGTACCAGGATTATCAATTTAAAAAATCAATGCGTGATTATTGGCGCTCACGTGTTGCCGCAGATGATCTTAATGAAAAGCCGCGTAAAGGGATGATCCCAAAATTGCAGGTTAACAGCGAATTGTTTGACCGTATTTTTGGTGGTAATACAGTAGATATTAAACCAACAGGTACGGCCGAATTAATTTTTGGGTTGAACAGGAATAAAAATTTAAATCCGGCTATTCCACAAAAGCAGCAAAAAATAACCAACTTTGATTTTAATATGCGTATCCAGTTAAATTTAATTGGAAAGATTGGGGATAAATTAAAAGTAACAACTAACTACAATACCGAAGCATCGTTTGATTGGGAGAACCAGGTAAAACTAGATTATACCGGTTACGAAGATGAGATCATTAAAAAGATAGAAGCCGGTAACGTAACACTTCCATTAAACAGTACTTTAATTTCGGGTAGTCAAACTTTATTTGGGTTTAAAACCGAATTACAATTTGGTAAATTAAGAGCAACAACAGTATTTTCGCAGCAACGTGGTAAAAAACAAGAGGTAACGGTTCAGGGTGGCGCGCAAACACAAAATTTTCAGATCAACGGCGATAACTACGAACAAAACAAACACTATTTTTTAGGTCATTATTTTAGGGATAATTACGATGACTGGATGAAAAGTTTACCGATCATCAATACGCCAATTGTAATTACAAAAGTAGAGGTATATGTTTTAAATGTTAATGGTACTGCCGAGCAAACACGTAACGTTGTGGCGTTCGAAGATCTTGGTGAGGATTCTGCTCATGTATTTAAAGGATTAGCAGCTACAAAATCAGGCTCTCTTATTACCCCATCTCAATATAGAATTATTGACAGTGCCGGTATTTCGCCAGCAGGTATTGATATTATCCCAAGAAACAACGCTAATAATTTGTACGCCATCATGACCAATACTGTTGATGGTTTATTAAGCGACAGGTTATTAAGTTCAGTGTCGCAAAAACTACCAACAGCTGCCATTGCGTCAAATACTAATAATACAGGGAGTATATACATGGATGCATCACGTGATTATAACGTGATACAAAATGCACGCCGTTTAAATCCAACCGAATATTATTATAATCCACGTACTGGTTTTATTTCATTGAATCAACAATTAAGTAATGAGCAATCTTTGGCAGTTTCATACCAGTATACTTATGGTGGTAAAACCTACCAGGTGGGTGAGTTTAGTGACCAGGTGCCGGATAATAACGCTTTACTAATTTGTAAATTATTAAAAAGTAACAACGTTAGTGTAAAGCATCCGCTTTGGCAGTTAATGATGAAAAACGTTTATGCTTTAGGCGCTTATAATTTAAATGCACAGGATTTTAAATTAGATATATATTATAATAATATTGAAACAGGTGTTGATGTACCTTATCTTCCTTTTGGTGCTATCAATGGTCAACAATTACTTCGTGTTTTAAATTGTGATAACTTAAGTGTTAATGGTGATAAGCACTCTGATGGTATTTTTGATTTTATAAACGGCTATACAGTTTTGCCTACAAACGGAAGGGTTTATTTTCCAATGGTTGAACCTTTTGGACGAGGGCTTAAAAAGAAATTTTCTCCTGAAGATTTTACAGGACCCACATCGGGAGCAGATAAATATATTTTTACTGAGCTTTACGATTCTACAAAAACCGCTGCAAGTTTTATTCAAAATAAAAACCGTTACAAAATTAAAGGAACCTATCGTTCAGCTTCCGGTTCAGAAATTGCTTTAAATGCGCTTAACATTCCGCAAGGTGCAGTAGTTGTTACCGCTAACGGTGTGGCCCTTGTAGAAAATACAGATTATACTGTTGATTATACTTTGGGTCGTGTAAAAATTATTAATGAAGGTATTTTAAATTCAGGCGCGCAGGTAAAAGTTTCTCTCGAAAGTAACTCGCTTTTTAATATACAGCAAAAAAGTTTGTGGGGAACCAGGTTGGATTATAAAGCCGGAAGAAATTTAGTTTTAGGAGGCACTTTGTTACGCTTTAATGAAAGACCTATTACACAAAAAGTAAGTATTGGCGATGAGCCCGTAAGTAATATTGTAGCGGGTTTGGATTTTAATTACAAAACAGATGCGCCATTCTTAACACGCTTGTTAGATAAATTGCCGTTTTACAGTACTAAAGAAATGAGTAGCATTTCAACGCGTGGTGAGATAGCAAAATTATTTCCGGGTAATGCAAAAGCAATTGGTAAAAGTGGTAACTCTTACATTGATGATTTTGAAGGGTCCATTTCTTTAATAGATATTAGAAATCCGCAAGGCTGGTATCTTGCAAGTATTCCTCAAGGTATTCCGGGTTTATTTCCTGAAGCTTCAACCACAAATACTACAACTACAGGTTTAAACCGCGCGCAATTTAACTGGTATAATGTCGATCCAATGCTTACGCGTTCGCAAAGTGGGGCAACGCCTGGTTATTATAATAATCTAATATTTTCTAATAACATGTGGCGCCAGGTTGTTGAAACAGAATTGTTCCCGGGTAAAACACCTCCTAACTCCCAACCGGTTATATTACCAGTGTTAGATCTTGGTTTTTATCCTACAGAACGTGGCCCTTATAATTATGATGTTAACGGTGTTGCTGGCATTTCTTCAGGTATAAACCCCGATGGTTCATTAAAAAATCCGGCAAACCGCTGGGGTGGTATAATGCGCAGGCTAGAAACAAACGATTTCCAGGCGGCGAATATCGAATACATCCAGTTTTGGATGATGGATCCGTTTAACGACGATTATAAATCAGACACTGATCCACGTTTTGATGCTACAAAAAAACCAAGTGGTGATCTATACATTAACCTTGGAAACATTTCGGAAGATATTATAAAAGACGGCCGGATGGTTTACGAAAATGGTATTCCGGGCACATCGTCTTTCTCAAGTAACTTGCCTATAGATTCTAATAACGTGGCCAATATACCATTAATCCCGCCAACGGTAAATGCCTTTTCGCAGGATGAAGGCGATCGTGAATACCAGGATGTTGGTTTTGATGGTTTAAGTGATTCTTATGAAAGATTTAGATTTTTAAACTCGGTAAATGCAATTAAAGGCGCAGGTTTTGACCAAAATGCCAAGGCTATTCAGGATTTCATCAACGATCCTTCAACAGATAAGTTTCATCATTTTAGAGGTGACGATTATGACAGTGATCAATCAAACACGTTAAAACGTTATTCGAAATTTAATAATCCCGAAGCTAATACACCCACCGAAGAACAATATAAAGCTTTAAATGCCGAAGGTTACCCTGCAAGCGGATTAAGTACTTTGCCAAATATTGAAGATATAAATAAGGATAATACCTTAAGTGAAACCGAAAACTATTACCAATATCACATTAAAATTTCACCAAATGATATTAACCCGAACGCTGTTGGAACAAATTTTATTGTGGACGCATTTAATGGCGATCCTTCCCAGGCTAGCTTTAATGGGATAAACAAAACTGTAAAATGGTACCAGTTCAAAATTCCTATCTCGCAATTCGAAACAGTTGTTGGTGGTATTGAAGGTTTTAACTCTATCCGTTTTATGCGCGTTTACATGAAGGGTTTTGACAGACCGGTGTTAGTGCGTTTAGCACGTTTTGAATTAGTACGTGCAGATTGGAGGCGTTACGCTTATGATCTTAAGCAAACTGGTGAGTACATTGCTAACGATGATAATTCAACCATCTTTGATGTTTCTGCAGTTAGTTTACAGGAGAATGGAACAAAATCGCCTGTAAATTATGTATTACCGCCGGATATTTCGCAACAGCAAAATGTACAAACAACAAATTTGGTGTTGCAAAACGAGCAGGCTTTACAATTGCGTGTCTGTAATTTAAAAGATGGTGATAGCAGGGCAGTATTTAAAAATGTTGACCTGGATACACGTATGTTCAACAACATAAAAATGAATGTACATGCCGAGCAATTAAATGGCATTCCTTTAAATGATGGAGATCTTACTTTATTTTTTAGAGTGGGTACTGATTATAATAATAACTTTTACGAATACCAGGTGCCTTTAAAATTAACCGCAAAAGGTTTTTACGATCCTAATAATGATGAAGACCGTAAATTAGTATGGCCGGCAGATAATGAAGTTAATTTTAAATTCAGCGATATCTCTATTGTAAAAGATGAGAGAAACAGGTCGCTGGGTTATTTCAGCAACTTAAATCAATTAAGTCAGCCATACGTAAAAGATTTTGAAGGCTATAAAATTTCAGTAGTTGGTAATCCAAATTTAGGCACAATAAAAAGTGTAATGGTGGGTATTAGAAATAATAAAGGCACTGATAATTTAGCGCATTGTGTTGAGGTTTGGGTAAACGAATTACGTTTAACCGAGTTTATTAATAAAGGCGGTTGGGCCACTACAGGCCAGGTGCAGGCTAAGCTGGCAGATCTTGGTATGGTGTCGTTAGCAGCAACCTATAAAACACCGTTTTGGGGTGGTGTTGAACAAAAAATAAATGAGCGGAGTAAAGAAACCAATTTTAATTGGGATATGAGCAGCTCTGTCAATGCCGGAAAATTTTTCCCGAACAAATGGAAAGTAACTTTACCCGTATTTTATAATTACGGACAAACAATTGTAACACCATTATTTAACCCTATCGATCCGGATGTGCGAATGAAAGATTTTGAGGAGAGTGATGCTATCAATAAATCAAAAAAAGACTCTATCAAAGAGCAGGTTCTTGATCTTACCGAACGCAAAGGATTTAATGTTACCAATGCCAGGATAGATGGCTTTAAACGAAAGGGTGCCAAACCAATGCCATGGGATGTAAGTAATTTTTCGGCCACCTATGCTTATACCGAATTATTTAAGCGAAGCATTAACGTAGAATACAATATCAATAAAAGTTACCGTGCTAATTTGCAATACAATTATAGTATACAGAACCCGTTTACTATTAAACCATTCAGTAAGGTAAAGTTCTTCCAAAACAAATGGTTTGCATTGGTAAAAGATTTTAATTTGCAACTGTTGCCAAATAGTTTTGGAACATCTATTGACTTTAACCGATCATACGCTGCCCTTAAAAATCGGGATATTACAAGCTTTTATGCAGGCTCAACAAGTTTTGAAAATCCATCGTTGATCAATAAGAATTTTTTAATAAACCGTGCTTACAATTTACGTTGGGATCTTAGTAAAGCAATTAAATTTGATTTCAGCGCAAATAATGAGGGCCGTGTGTTAGAAGAATTTGGTGAGGTATTTAAAGAAGATAAAACAAATCGTGATGATATCATCAATACTTTTTTTAATGGAAAAGTAGACACATCTATACATTTAAAAGCCGGCGAAGCGCCAAAAAAAGCAGGTAAGTACGGCGAGAATACAACTTATCGCCAGCAAATGAATTTAAATTTTAATGCACCAATTAATAAAATTCCAATTCTTGATTTTACAACCCTTACTTATAGATTTGGCGGCACGTATACATGGTTACGCAGGCCTTTTGCTACCAGCGATACTGCTGGTGGTATTGGTAATACTATTCAAAATACAAATTCGCATAACATCACCGGTAACTTTAATATGGTGCAGCTTTATAATAAGATACCTTACTTTAAAAAACTAAACAGCAATCAAAATAAAAACCCTAATGCCAATAAACCCGGCAAAGGAGCAACAGGATCAAGTACTGCGGCAGATACAACTAAAAAGAAAGAAAGTAATTTTAAGGATATTGGCGAATTTTTAGCGCGGGGTATTATGATGGTGAAAAACATTTCTGTAAGCTATCAACTTCAGGGAGGTCAGGCGTTGCCAAATTTTAAACCCAGCTCTCAATACATG
>JACDED010000208.1 GCA_013816615.1 Bacteroidota bacterium | reverse complement strand
GAGTTGGTTGTTTACAGGGATGATAAATATACAGGCAGCTCGTTTAATTACACACGAATAGCTTTAGATGTTGCAAAATACTTTAGTTATCGTGAAAATATTTTAGCCTTAAATCTATATTCTATTTATTCAGACTCTGATCTTCCTTTTTTTCAGATGGGAAATTTGGGAGGAATGAAAAAGATGCGTGGCTTTTATGAAGGCCGTTACCGCGATAATAATCTTTTGGTCTTTCAGGCTGAATACAGGCGGCATTTATTCTGGCAATTAGGTTTTACAATTTTTGGTGATATTGGACAAGTTGCAAAACGTTATGATCAGTTTAACGATAAGAACTGGCGCTATACTTATGGCGGGGGGCTTAGGTTAATGATCGACAAGAAACAAAAGGTTAACCTCCGGATTGATGTCGGAGTGGGCGATAAAAAGGTACTCCCATATTTTACAATTGCTGAAGCTTTTTAAAATCATTCTGTAAAACAGTTGACTTTCTTAAAATAAATCCCTTTTTTTTGCTATATTTGGTTACAAACCCCAAATAAAAAAAAACATGAAACAACTTTACACTTTTATCTTATTAATTTTTGCGGCTTATTCAGTTAAAGCACAATACACATTAACAAGCGCTGCTAACCCGGTAATTGGTGATATAGAAAAAACCTGGCAAGCCGACACCTTAACACCAACCGGATTATACCCTGCGGGCGGCACTAGTCAAATATGGAACTACAGCGGTATTATTATTTCACCAACAACAGCTGCGGTATCCAGCAGTTTTGTTGCAGTTTCAGCTGCTCCAAATGCCAGTCTTTTTAGCGCTGCAAACATTGCTAAAACTTCAGACGGGATGAATTATGAGCTCAGCAATTACGGTGCAACAAGTATCACCAATTATGGCACATCAAACAGTTCGGTAAGTATTGTTTATCAAAACCCTCAATTAATTGCCAACCTGCCATTTACTTATGGTACACTTTGCAATGATACATATTCAGCAAGCTATACTCAAAATAGTATTCCAGCTTCGCGTACCGGTACAGTGAGTACACAAGGTGATGGAACCGGAACTTTAAATATGCCCGGCAACAAAAACTACCCTAATACTTTGCGTATTAAATTACTTTTAACCCAGATCGATAACTTTGGTAGCGTTGGTTCTCAAACAATTACTGTTAAAGCTTATGTTTATGTTAACTCAGTGAGTAAATATTCTCTACTTGCTATTAATGTTGCTACTATTGCTGCTGTTTCCGGAACTACTTCAGTTACATTCTATTCTAAAACGGTAAATGTTGGCGACATGTTATTTGCAGGTGTAAAGGAAAACAGCAAAGCTACAGACTTTAGTATCTATCCAAATCCTGCTGCAGGTAAAGAAATTACTTTACAATTTACTCCCAATACAATTGAAAGTTACGAAGTAAACATCTTTAATGCGCTTGGGCAAAATGTTAAGCATTTAAACCTTAACAAAACCAATGGCTCAGAATATAAAGAAACCATTAATGTAAGCGAATTAAGTAGCGGATTATATTACATTAAATTAAGAGGCAACGGTTACGAGGGTACTCAAAAGCTATTGATCGATTAATCACATCTCATATTTTATAAGGACGGCCGGATATTTTTCCGGCCGTTTTTTGTAAATACACTTTTTAGGTTAATAACAATGTTTTTTCATAACCCGTTTATAATTAACTTTACAAGGTGGTAACAAAGTTTAATGTACGGGTTTATGGTATTTTGATACAAAACAATGCTGTTTTGGTTTCCGACGAGTACATTAAAGGCAATAAGATCACTAAATTTCCCGGTGGCGGCCTTGAGTTTGGCGAGGGCACAAAAGATTGTCTTGTTCGCGAATTTAAAGAAGAGTTAGACCTTGATATTGAAGTCACAGATCATTTTTATACCACCGATTTTTTTGTTGCGTCGGCATTTCATACAAAAAGCCAGGTTATAAGTATTTATTACATGGTTAAAGCAAAAAGCAAACTTACTTTTTCAATAAGCATTACTCCGCACAATTACGATAAAAAAGAAGGCGCGCAAGCTTTGCGCTGGATCGACCTTAAACAATTAAAAGAAGCAGATCTTACTTTAATAATTGATAAAAGAGTAGGAGAGATGCTGATTAAAAAGTTTGGCTAGCCTATTTTTTGATCATTATTGCTTTTTTAGTCACGAATAAACCTTCAAAATTAAGTGAATAATAAAAATTAGCATCACTATTATATTGTAATGAAATTTCAACTTCATGCCATCCTTCACTTTGTACTTCATTTACCATCGTTCTTATAGGCCTGCCAGTCCAGTCATATAATTTCAAGAAAACTTGTCCTGTTTTTGGTGTGTGATATTTAATGATTGTTTTTTCAACAAATGGATTTGGATAATTTTGTTCCAGCTTTAATCCTTTTAACGTTGGACTTATTTCATTCATAGATAAGGTTGAATTTTTAGAATATTTCCATATCCGTTGGCCGCTTGCATAAGCAGTGGTATCATTTATTCTTCTTAATCTGTTAAAGTTTGCTACAAACGGAGTAGTTGTCCAGCTATTGCCACCATCACTTGTTTTTTTTACTTGGCCAGGGTTTGCGCCGCACCAGCCTAAAGTATCATTTACAAATCCAATGCCTTGGCTCCAATATTGTGGGATACTGAAAAGTTTTTCTGTCCATGTTAACCCTCCGTTACTTGTTTTTAACACAGGCATAGAATCCTGCCCATTCCATACTTCAACAGAAGAATAACCAAATGTTCGTGAAGGAAAATTTAATTTCCAGCAAGACGCGCGAAGATTTGTGGCAGTGTATACAGGTTGCCAACTTTGCCCACCATTGGTAGTATAATAAATAGCGGCTCTTTCAAGATTTCCTGTACCCACACTGCCAGCAATAAATCCTGTATCTTTTGAAAAGAATTTACAATCCACTAAAGAAGATATAGGTGATGGCGCTACAACAGATGACCACGATTGTCCACCATTACTAGTTCTAATAATAAATGCAGGGCCACCAACACGCCCCACAGCATATACAACAGAATCGCTCACTACACTTATTCCACAAAGACCTTTTGGTAATGGCCCGTTAATGTTGGTTGCAGGAAACCAATTTATTCCACCATCATTTGTTTGATAAAGCGGTAAAGTATCAACAGTTGGCGACCAGTTACCAATACCTAAATTACCAGCCCAACCTTTATTTTTATTTGCAAAACCTACACAACGAAAAGAAGTATTGGGTTGATATAATTGATTATTCCAGTTATTACCGCCATCTGTAGTTTTATAAATATAGCCATCAACATTTACTACCCAGCCTGTATCAGCATTTATAAATGATATATCATCATGTCGCCAACTAGCTATTGGAGAGTTTGGTAAAAGATTCCAGGATTGAGAAAAACAGGAATTAAAAATTGATAAAATGACAAAGAAAACAATAAATATTTTTTTCATACAAGATAAATTATGTTTGAAGATAGCTAATGGATCGAAAAAAATAGTGTTAACAATATAAGTGGTATTAAATTTTTAATAAATGGCATTTCTTATTTATCGATCACCTCAAACTTACATTTTACGCTTTCACCTGTGTCATCTGTCAACTCTAAAACATGCATTCCTTTATAAGGCTGCAACGATAATTGATGAAATTTTTGAGTACTGCCAATGTAAGCACCATCCATATGCCAATAAATTGTAACGGCCGGATTTTTATGCGCTGCTTTAAAAATACAATTACTCTGCTTTCCGCTTTGATCAACGGGAACATATATTTTAAATCCTTCTCTCGGGTAAACAATATCCATTTGATGAATTGCCATATCGCTTTCACAGCCAGGTAAGTAAGCCGGCAATGGTTTGTAAAATAAACTGTGCTGCTTAAAAAAATATTCCTGCGTTGGCGAAACAACAAACCAGGCAACATGCTTCATTTTATCTACAGAATAACAATTACTGTTTACACGGTAGTGTTCTGTTTCATCTAAATGAATTAATTTATGATAAGGACATTGTTTTGTTTTATTGCAACCTTTTTGATAATATTTTACTTCTACATCTTTACAAACTTCTGAAGCTTTAAAGCCACTTTGTTTACACACATTTATTTTTTCTACATCACCGGTTGGTTTATTGAACCAGGTTTTATTTGGTAACACATTAAATATTGAAAATAATAATGGCGCTGCTGCTGCAGTGCCTGTCAGTTCAGGCCTTCCTTCACCATCTGCATTTCCTACCCAAACGGCTACAGTATATTTTGAATTCAACCCAACAGCCCAGGCATCTCTAAAACCAAAGCTGGTACCGGTTTTCCAGGCTATACGATTCTTTGAAAGAAATTGCATCCAGCCAACATAATCCTGTGGACGCAATAATTCTGTCATAGCATTAAATGTATACCATATACTTGAAGCGCTTAACAGATCAGTATTTTGAGTTGCATTTTTATTTTTTACAACATCCGATCTTAAATAAACCAATGGCCTGTAATTATCAGGGCTGTATTTATCTCGCGTGTTTGAATAATTGATCAGCGATCTTCCCATTGATGAATAAGCTGCGGCAACCTCCCACAACGTGGCTTCACCACCTCCTAATATTAATGATAAACCATAATGCGTTGTAGGTTTTGTAAATGTTTTAAAGCCTAATTGTTTTAAACGCGTATGAAATTTCGCGCTACTATAATCTTGCAACATTTTTACCGCAGGCACAATTAACGATCTTGCAATAGCCCTGTTAGCCGGAACAAGCCCATCA
>JACDED010000106.1 GCA_013816615.1 Bacteroidota bacterium | reverse complement strand
AATCGATCAAAGAGAACTTTAAAAAAAAAAATTTGGCGCGGTAGATAGTATCGCGCTTTACGGTATTGAAGAAAAAGCTTATCCCGGATGCCAGATCGTTGCATTCAAAGATGGCGAGCTGATCTATCAAAAATCGTTTGGTAATTATACCTATGCTCCCGATTCTAAACCTGTAGATGATGGCACCATTTATGACCTGGCAAGTGTTACCAAGATAACTGCTTCTGCTTTAGCCTTAATGAAATTAAAAACAGAAGGTTTATTTGATTATAAAAAAACACTTGGTTTCTATTTACCCGAATTAGTTGGTACTGATAAAGAAAATTTAATTATTGAAGATGTGCTTACACACCAGGCCGGCTTGCAGGCATGGATCCCGTTTTATTTAAGAACTCTTAAAAAGAACGATGAATACAAGCCGGGTTTTTATAATAAAAAAGCTACAGATAAATATCCTACACGCGTAGCCAAAAATTTATATGTAGTAAAAGGTTTCAACGATTCTATTTACAAACGTATCATTAATTCAAAGATCGAAAACCCGGGTAAATACCTGTATAGCGATCTTGGTTATTATTTTATGCAAAGAATAATTGAAAAGCTATCGCAAAAAACATTGGATGAATATGTGAGTGATATGTATTTTAAAATGGGAATTATTCTTACATATCAACCGTTAAAAAAATACTCTATCTCACAAATTGCACCAACCGAGAATGATTCAAAATTCAGGAAACAAATTTTACAGGGTTTTGTGCACGATCCCGGTGCGGCTTTAGAAGGCGGTGTTGCAGGGCATGCAGGCTTGTTTGGTAACGCTTTAGAGCTTGCCAAGCTAATGCAAATGTATTTAAACAAAGGTGAGTTGAACGGCATAAGAATTATAGATACCGCTGTTGTAAGAGATTTTACAGCTTGCCATTTTTGTCCTGATAACCGCCGTGGCCTTTGTTTTGAAAAACCCGAGGCGGATAATAAAAAAGACAGTCCTGTAACATCTGAATGTAGTGCTGAAAGTTATGGCCATAGTGGCTTTACAGGAACTTTTACGTGGGCCGATCCTAAAAATGGTTTGGTTTATGTATTTTTGAGTAACAGGGTTTATCCGGATGCTGACCCTAACAAATTGGCAAAGCTGGGGATAAGAGGAAAAATACACAAGGCTTTTTACGACGCATTAAAAAATTAACTTGAAACTTTTAATACTAACGCAATATTTTCCTCCCGAGGTGGGGGCCCCTCAAAACAGGTTGTTTGAGCTGGCTGTGCGTTTGCAAAAATCGGGTGTAGAAATAACAGTGCTTACCGCCATGCCAAATTATCCTCAAATGGAAATTTACAAAGCGTATGAAGGTAAAAAGTACGTGTTTGAAGAAATGGAAGGTTTAAAAGTACACCGCACTTCTATTTATGTTTCAAAAAGTAAATCCATTATAGATCGGTTACGTAATTATTTCTCTTTTGTTATTTCAAGTGTGAGAATTGGAAAAGCTAAGCTGCATAACTTCGATTTTTTATTGTGCGAATCGCCGCCATTATTTTTAGGATATAGTGCTATGCGTTTAGCACGACAAAAAAAGGCAAAACTAATTTTTAACGTAAGTGATCTTTGGCCCGAAAGTGCTGAAAAACTTGGGGTGGTGAACAATAAAATGTTATTAGGCCTTGCTTATAATTTAGAGGCTAAATTATATAAACGCTCAGCATTGGTTACCGGGCAAACACAAGGTATTTGTGAAAGCATTAATACACGTTTTCCTTCAGTTAAAACTTATTGGTTGCCTAACGGAGTAGATCTTAACTATTATGATCCTTCAAAGATTGCTGCGGGTAATTGGCGGGAGAAAAATAATTTCTCAAAAGCAGATATTATTTTATTGTATGCCGGTATTATTGGAATAGCACAGGGCTTGGAAGTAATATTACATTCAGCAAAAAACTTTATAAATACGCCAAATATTAAATTTGTATTTATTGGCAGTGGCCCTGAAAAAGAAAAATTAATAAAACTAAAGGCAGATCTTAACCTGAATAATGTTTTTTTTATGGATGCTATTTCAAAAAAAGAAATGCCTTCTGTTTTAAAAAGCATCAATGGCGCAATTATTCCTTTACGCAAATTAGATCTGTTTCTTGGTGCTATTCCTTCCAAGATCTTTGAAAATCTCGCTATGGAGGTGCCAATTTTGCTGGGAGTTGATGGTGAGGCGCGCCAGTTATTTATTGATAAAGGGAATGCAGGTATTTATTTTGAGCCCGAAAATGTACAAAGCTTAACTAACGCCATCTTAAAATTAACTGAAGACAAAGCAACCGCGGATCAATTGGGTAAAAATGGCAGACGTTTTGTAAACGAATTTTTTAACCGCGAAATTATTGCCAAACATTTTTTTGAACGTTTAAAAGGTCTGTGAGCGCCACATCTGTTGGTAATTTTTTATCGTATCTGTTAATGGAATATTTATCTTAGTAAAGCACTAATTTTATATAAATGAACTTGACCTTAAAACAACGACTTTTTTATTTTTTCCCGACCTTATTCTGCTTTTGCCTGCCTTTTGGATCGCTTGTTCTGTCCGGCCTTGTAGTTTTATGGACAGTTACATCCTTTTTTAATATAGATAAAGTGCAATTTAGAAAAGGCTTAAAGGATAAAAATCTCTGGTGGTCGTTTGCTTTCTTTTTCCTTACCATTATCAGTGCTTCATTTTCATCCAATAAAACCGAAGCGGCCTTTAGTATCGAAATAAAAATGAGCTTCCTGGTATTTCCTTATTTGTTTTTTTGCTTTAAATGGCCAATTCAAATAATTAAACGTTGCCTGGTGTCATTTGTATCCGGTTGCTTTTTTGCTTGTCTTGTATTAATAGTAAGAGCTGCCTATTATGCTTTTAACGGACATGCAGAATATTTCTTTTATACTCAATTCTCTGTTTTTATTCATGCATCTTATTTTGCCATGTATCTTATATTGGCTATTGCATTAGTGATCCTTCTTTACCCTGAATGGTTCAAAATGCAAAAAAATGTCGGCTATACTTCTTATTTTTTTGTAATAAGTTTTATTGTTACCATTTTCTTATGCTCATCAAAATTAGGTCTCATCAGTTTTTTTATTTCCGCACCTTTAATTCTTCTTTATAAATTCAGAGCGTTCCTAAACATTAAAAAAGTATCTGTTGTAATTGTTGCTTTAATTGTATTGGGTATTGTTGCTTATGAAGTGTTTCCAAGCGCTTTTGATCGTTTATCATCCCTTACAACGGTTTCCTCTACTCAGCTTGATAAAACCTCTTCAGAAAGCACAACAGTAAGAATTCTTATCTGGGAGCAAAGCCTTCAGCTCATAAAAGATAATTTTTGGTTTGGAACCGGTGTTGGCGATGCAAACGATGCGCTTTACAATACATATGCAGCCAATGGCTTAACAGGAGCGCTCTCTCATAATTTTAATGCGCATAACCAGTATTTTCAAACCTTTATTGGCCTTGGTATTATTGGTTTTCTTATACTTGTGGTTTTAACGCTTGGCTATTTAATAAAAGGCCTTGCAAAAAAACAATTCTTATTATTCCTATTCTCATTGTTGATCGTTCTTAATTTTTTAGTCGAAAGTATGCTGCAAACATCTGCAGGAGTTCTGTTCTTTGTGTTTTTCTTTTGCCTTTTTAATTTAACCACACAGGAGGAATTGATTCATGAAGTTTAAAATTTTAATTGTCCTGTTTTTTGTAACTTTTTTTTCATTCTCACAAAATTCGTATCACTGGCCAATTGATTCTCCGCATGTGATCACAGGAAATTATGGTGAGATCCGTCCAAATCATTTTCATTCAGGTATTGATTTTTCAACCAGCGGATTAATGAATCTGCCTGTTTATGCTATTGAAGATGGTTATGTTTCACGTGTTAAAATAAGCGCCGGTGGTTACGGTAAAAACATTTATGTTACACATCCCAATGGAAAAGTAAGTGTGTATTGTCATTTAAATTCACTTAATCCTGCTTTAACTGATCTTGTTAAAAAAGAGCAATATGCCAAACAAAGTTTTGAAGTAGAGATCTTTCCAAAAAATAAAAATGTAAAAGTAAAAAAGGGAGAGCTTATTGCTTTATCAGGAAATACAGGCAACTCAACAGGTCCGCATTTACATTTTGAGATCCGTGACGAAAAAACTGAAATGCCTTTAAACCCTTTACAGCATTTTGAAGTTACAGATACCATTTTACCAACCATTCAACATGTGGCTTTTTATAACCTGGCGGATACCTGTTCTCCAAAATTTTTAAATTCGTGGCCGGTTAAAAAACTAAAAAATGACAGTTTGGTTATTATTAAAGACTCTGTTATTTTAAAGAATTCTATTTTAGGATTTGCTTTTACAGCTTTTGATCAATTTATTCCAAAAGGAAATCCAAACAATGTATACAGCGCTAATCTGTTCTTTGATGGAAAACTGATCTATTCTCACGCTATGAATACCATCAGCTTTGAAGACGCACGTTATGTAAATGAATTTAGCGAGCTGGTTGAAAAAAGCAAGGCCGAAAAAATAAGATTTCAAAAATGTTTCCAGCCAACTTTATATCCAAAAGGTTTTTACGACAATGTATTTAATAAAGGCCGTATTTTTTTAATGGATACGAATTTTCATACTATTAAATTAGTTGTGTTTGATGAATACGGAAATGAACGCGCGGTTAAATTCTCGGTAAAGACACGCAAATTTAATTATTATTCTAAACCTTCTATTAACAGCGATGTACAGGTAACTTGTACAAAGGATTTTATGATCAGCAAAAATAAATTGCAGATCTACATTCCTGCAAATACCTTGTGTTATTCTACCGGGTTGATCTTTGAGAATACGATAGAAACAACAGGCAAGCTTATTATTTTACCAAGTGAGGCCAATCTTAAATCAACATCTATTGTGGGGTTTGAAGTGCCGAAAAAATTATTACCTTATAAAACAAAGCTTGTTTTAAAAAGCGGTTCGTCTGTATTTAATCCAATTAACAATAAAGATTCTGTTTTCTATTCGGTACGTAATTTTGGTTGGTTCTTAATTGATATGGATACACTTGCACCCAAAGTAAAAACAAAACAAACTGCTTCTCAAATTGCAAAGGTTAAAAAATGGGATTCGTTCTCTTTTGTAATCACAGATAATTTAAGCGGCATTTATAAATACAATTTATTTTTAAATGATAAATGGGTAATTGGCGAATACGATGCAAAAGCCGATCTTGTTACTTATTATTTTGATGCAGATACACCTCCCGGCAATTTACCCTTCAGGTTTGAAGTGGAGGATAGAGTAGGCAATAAAACTATATTTGAATACGTTTTAAAGAAGAAGTGATTAATTCTTGTTTAATTTATCATAAGTAACAGAATAATAAAATACTTTTTGTTCGCCTTCCATTTCTTCTTTCTGATAGGTGAATCCTAATTTTTCAATAAGCTTTATTGAGCTCGTATTTCCTTCAAAGGTAGAAGCCAGCAATGTAGGGTGATCTTTTATAATATCATGTAAAACAATAGTAGACGCTTCCAATGCAAAGCCCTTCCCAGAATACTGTGGCAAAAAGGCAAATCCGATATCCGGATATTCTAAATGCTTTCGGCTAATGAATGTAACAACACCAATCGGAATGTTTTGATCTTTTGATCTTACAACCCAATATACAATACCCGGATCATCGAGTAACATTTGTATATATTTAATAGTATCCTCTTTTGTTTTAATATTTCTGTTACCAATAAACTTTATCCAACCTTCGGTATTTACAAGCTCACGAATAAATTCAAGATCGTTTAACGTTAATTCGTTTAAAATAAGCCTATCTGTTGTGTACGTTTTTTCCATTTCAAATAACTTAATTTTCTATTTTATTCTTAAGATCAATTAGTCTCTGCTTTACATTGTTTTGTAAATTCTTTTTAATGAAGGGTGTTGCTAAATTAAATGGAAACCTTAAAGCGTAGGAATATAAAAAGATAACTTCTGTTTGCCAGGCGTTTATTTCTTTATATGTCCACGATCCTAAAAAAGACCTGAACATAAAAGGACCTTTTGTCATTTTAACGGCAGTAACTTTTGGGCGATTAAAGGTTACATATTCAGTTACAATTCCAATTCCGTTCTTAGCTACGCAATATGCTTTTGCACCTTTACCGGCTTTTGTTGCACCCTCAATAAGCTCAGCGTGTTTTAAAAAGGTATCCCATTCCAGGCGTTTTGTATAGTCCTGGGTAAAGTCAAATATCTTTTCAGATGTTTGGTTAATGATAATGGATTCAGTGAATTTTATGGAGCTCATTACAGAGCTAAGGTACAATTTTGAATTATTGTTCTATCCTGTAAAGTGAAATTAATTCGGCACCACGGGCAAGTGTACTTCTTAAAACCATGCGTCGATCTACCCTGTATTTGTGGGTAACTAATGTTTCATAGTCTTTTCCAACAATGTCATAGCCATCCTTCATGTCTTTGGTTAACCGCTCTTTTACTTTAAACCTAACATCGCCCACCCACATTTAAAATGTATTTAATTATTCTTAACAGCATTTGATCGCCACGCTATTTATTATGGCTTACAAGTCCATTCCCATGCATCGCCAATTTCGTGATCCTGTACAATACCTGTGAATGTAAAACCACATTTTTTAAGAATAGAAGTGGAAGGTTTTTTTTCGGGTGCTGTTTTTGCAATTACAATAATGTTGGGCTGCGCAGATGTTGCGATCTTAATTAATTCTTTGCATGCTGTGGTTGAAATTCCTTGCCCTTCAAATTCTTTAAAAGTCCAGTACGACACTTCAACTTTATTATCAACCGGTGGCCCTGTAAAGGCACAAGTACCAACAATAGTTGTGTCACGTTTTACAAAATAACCAACCCAGGGCAAATTAAAACCAATTTTCGGATAATAATCTTGCCACATGTTTAAGAGCGTTTGGCAATCCTCCGATTGGAAATCTTTATTAGTAATGTCTTCGTTTATTTTTATAGGCTCTAATTTTAATTTCATTTTTTAAATGCAAATTAGTAAAGTTGTTGTTTTTTATATTTGTCTTGTTTAGTATTAATTTGTTGTTTTATTGCCAGATTGGTTGATTGAGATTATTGTTGTGTCTGATTTATTTACAAGAACTATTTCGTTCAACTTACCATTTAAATCATACTTTTTAATTTTCTCATAAAAAGTCCTTCCTACACAACCAGAGTATTTAATTTTTCTTTTCGTTTTACTTAGTATTTTTCCATCATTATTAAATACTTTTTCTGCTTCATTAACACGTGAAGGCCCACGCCTGGTTAATCCACCCCCATGCCCCCATGAAACCTCTCTTGTAATGGTGCTATTAAGTGCATAGTCAAAGCCCTTCTCTCTCGAAAATCTCGGAATAAAACAACCCTGAAGAAACAAGCAGACAATAATATATTTAATAATCTTTCTCAGTTAATTCCAAATTTCATTCATCTCTGTCAACACAATGGGTTTATCATCGGTAACAACGATCGTATGTTCGTGTTGCGCCATAAAGCCACCTTTATTTCCTACCATTGTCCAACCATCATTTTGGGTTTCGGCATAGGTTGATGTTGTTGATATAAATGTTTCAATAGCAACAACTGAATTTTTCCTGAATCTTGTTAAATTAAATTTGTCTTTGTAATTTGTTATTTCGGCTGGTTCTTCGTGTAAGCTTCTGCCTATTCCGTGTCCTGTCAGGTTCTTTATAACTTTGTAACCGCGTTTCTTCGCTTCTGTTTCAATTAAATGCCCTATGTCTGAAATGCGAACACCACCTTTTATACTGTAGATTGCTTTTTGTAAAATATCTTTTGATGCATCAACCAGTTTTTGATGCCCGTTTTTATCTTCGCCAAGTACAAATGAGTTTCCGTTGTCCGACCAAAAGCCATTTAATTCTGCCGAAACATCAATGTTAATGAGATCTCCTTCTTTCAGTATTTTTTTGTCGGATGGAATACCGTGACAAAATTCATTGTTTACGCTTATACACGTGTAACCGGGAAATTTATATGTTTTAAATGGCGCTGAGTTGGCACTAAAATCTTTTAAAATAGTTGCTCCAAAGTTGTCAAGTTCTTTAGTAGACAAACCTGGCTTGGCAAATTTTGTCATTTCTTTTAAAGTAAGTGCAACAGCCTCACTTGCTTTTTGCATGCCTTTTAATTCTGATTCTGTTGTTATTGACATAATTGTTGCTGGTAGCAGATATTTATTGCCGCACTATTCGACTAACATATTTTTTGTTATCCATCATAATTTCAACAAAATAAAGTCCTTTGTCGAATGCAGAAAAATCTATTGTTGTATTGTTTGTTGTTAAAATTGTTTTTCCCAAAATGTCTTTCACTAAAATTGTATTCAATCTCACCGAATTGTTTGAACGGATTGAAATTAAATTAGAGGTCGGGTTAGGAAAAATTTGAAATGGGGAATTGGGATCGGTTTCATTTATTCCGGTTAAATAGCAGGTAAAAATAAAGTTATCCAGCATCCATCCTTCTTTGTTAGTATTTGTGTTGTTACTTGTAAAGGTAAAGCGAAATCTAACGAAGTTTAAACTATATCCCTTAATTATGGAATATTTCCATCCGAAATTACCTGTAAATCCGGCTTTGTTTCCGTTACTTGAAATTGTACTTGAAGCCTGATAAAAATTTACCAGGTTAAACTGCGGGTTTGAAACGATATTTGTCCAGCTAAGGCCTCCGTTTGTAGAAACTTCAACAACTCCTCCATCAGCTAATGTATCTGAGTTGCACTTATGCCAAAACGAAATTTCGGTATGGTCGTCTGTTTTGATCACAAATTCAAAAGATGAAATGTTCCCATTCGGATAATTATTTAAAGTATCTGTCATTAACGCCAGAGAAGGGGAGTAAGCACTGTTAAAAATGGTCTTTGATGGTTTACCGATCTGCCATATATTATTTGCCTGAAGCGGGTTTATATAAAAATAGTCTGCAACATCTCTGTCTTCAAAATAACTTACGGGTTGTGGAAAGTTGCCGGCAATTGAATAAATTGTGTCTTGCCCGAAAGCCTTGCCGCAAGCAAGGATAACAAGAATAATAAATAGATATATTCGCATGGTTTAATTTTTTATTATAATAACTACTATATTTCATAGAAATGATCTTATTCCCCCCAAGCCACTTCTATTAAACGGCCTGGAGCAATAAATATAATTACTATTTTACGATCAACTTCCCTTGCCTTGCATTTCCTTCTTCGTTCATTACACGGTAAGTATAAATGCCTTTAGCAGTTCCTTTCATATCTATTGTTACACTATTATCTTCTGCCGTTGTTTCGTAAATTAATTTACCGCTAAGGTCAAACACTTCAATACTATTTCCTTTTTTAATATTCGAGAAAGTAAATTTACCAGTGCTGGGATTCGGGTAAACTAAAGGTGCTTCCATAAATAGCATATTGTCCTTTATACCCACATCCAGTTTTGCGGTTTTAAAATGTCTTGGCGCGCTCCATACACTAAAATGACCGCCATTGTTAGTTTGCACACGCCAAAAATATTTTGTGTTACCTAAAAGGTTTGGTGATAAAACATATAATAAACCACCGGTGTTGCCACTCACATTTACAGTTGTAAATGTTGAATCGGTTGAAACTTCAACTTTATAAATAATGCCATCGCTTACATTATTCCATTTTAATAATGTTTGAAAAGTTGTATCTAAATTGCTGGCGCCATTTGCCGGTGTAGTCAATACCGGTGGGTTTGGTATTGAATCGTTGGAGCCAATATAGGTAACAAACATTTCTATTTTAACCAAAGGATTATCATTTGCATCGCGCGGTGCATTTACAATAGTATCTACATAATTTATGCCTGATGTTACGCGGCCATAAACCGAGTACTGTCCGTTAAGACTTGCAGCAGGAGCATGACAAATAAAAAATTGCGAAGTTGCGGAATTAATATTTGAAGATCTTGCAGCTGATAATATACCACGTACATGTTTTGCAGTTGTAAATTCTGCATTTACGGTTGGCTGACTTGCCTGGCCTTGACCCCATGTTGGTTTAGGTCCGTGTCTTGAGTTAGGATCACCACCCTGAATTACGAATCCCGGAATTACGCGGTGAAAGGCTGTTGTATCATAAAACTGTTTGCTAACAAGGCTATCAAAATTACGGGTATGCTTTACCGCAATATTTGGAAATAACTCAATATTAATAATACCAAGTGTTGCATTATTACGTTTGGTAAGGATCTGGAAACGAGGTTTACCAGTATAGGTATAAGTTGCATTTGGCACCTGCGCATAAATATCTCCTGCTAATAAAAGTGCAAACAACGAAATAAAAGAAATTTTTTTGATCATGTGTTTTTATTTGATAGATAAATGTACAAATTTTGTAGTTATTTCGCAAACCTTTAACCACTAAGACACAGAGAACACTAAGAAACACTAAGTTTTTTCTTCTTAGTGTAACTTGGTGGCCTTAGTGACTTAGTGGTTAGAACTTATACAGATATTCAACCGTCTCCAAGCCTTTGTTAAAAAGCAGATCAAGGATGCTTAAGTTAGGATGAAAGGAAAATTTACTTTCGAAGGTTTGGTAATAGGGAATTGTTAATTTTGACGCAACCGTTTTGTCTTCTGTAAAATTTATTTTTGGATGAATAGTACTTCTTAGATCAGTAAGGTGGTTTGGTTCTTTTTCAAAAGCAGAGGTAAAAGAAATCTCTTTTTTTATTTTTAATAATTTTAAAATAAGTTTTAACTGTTCTGTATTTAATTCCATTAAAAATTTAAATTCTTTCGAATAAAAATAATTGATCTCTTCTTCAAAGAACTCAAAATAAGGTGAGTTTTTGTAAGCACTTGTAATAGCCCGCCAATGGTTGGTTTGCCAACTTTCAGTGTAAGCTATTTCTACATCTTTTATTAATTCTTTTGTATTTATTTTTTTAACGGGAATAGAAAGATCAAGCTTGCCATTTGCGCTTAAAATTTGTGTACGGTTACGGAAGCTTTGTTTATGATAATTCTCAAAATTCTCAATAACAATTTTTTCTGAATTTAAAATATAATAAAAGTAATGCAGGTTAGGCCAGTAAGCGGTGCTTAATAAAATATTCATGGTTTTGTTTGTTTGATCACACGAATACTTTTGCCTACAATAAAATTTTCGGGTAAAAAGCCCCATTTACGCGAATCGTTTGCATTATCGCGGTTATCGCCTAAAGTAAAATAATAGTTACGTTTTACGGTGTATGTTTTTGTAAGCTCGTCATTAATATAAATGCTGTCGCCTTTTATTTGTAATGAGTTTTTTTCATGATCCTGTATCAGTTTTTTATAAAATACAATACTAAGGGTATCTAAATTTAAAACATCATCTTTTTTTGGAATATATAATTTACCGTAATTATCCATATTCCATTTATAATTAATAGAGTAGGGAAAGCAGGAAAGATCTGAGCTTCCTTTTTTCTCCATTTCCAATTCAATTAATTCTATCTCGGCTAAATGTTTTAAGCTATCGGCATAATAATTTGTGAGCGAAAAACTGTAATCGTTTTTTTCTGAAATAGCGGTGCCTTCCGTTAAACCGTGCTTTATTAAATTTAAACTATCCATTGCGTTTACTGATTTTACATGGTAGTTATGTTTAATAGTGATGGTGTCTTCAATGGGCATTCCGTTGATGTAAATAACCTTATCTATCAGTTCAATACTATCGCCGGGTAAACCAATTAAACGTTGAAAAAAATAGGTTGTGGGTTGTGTAGAGTCTTTTGCAGGAAATTCAATATAAATAATATCGTTTGTGCTAAGCGTATTATTAAATTTTTTTATGAGCAGTGCATCACCCTTGTTATAGGATTGCAGCATATCTATATTGTTTACTTTCCGGATATCGAAAATAAATTTTCTCAAAAAAATAAATAAAAGCAGGGCTATGAATGCTGCAAGAAACCAGGTTTGTTTCTTTACAAAATCAAGTATGTTCTTTATTTGATCGATGTTTTTTGAAGTTTAAGTTTTCGGCGGTTGTTCCACTTATTTAAACCCCAAATCAATAAAATGGTTACAATAAATGGAATTTTAATTGAATGTAAATTTCCATCGTCAACATAACATAAAAAACGTTCCCATCTGAATTTGCCTTCTTTACTGTTCTTAAACAACGATCCTATTACCGATTTTCCGCTAACAGGGTTATTCTCAGAGTATTTCATGCTAAACCAAACAAAGAAGGGTGAGCCTACAACGTGATCGTATGGAACCATTCCCCAGCTACGGCTATCGGCACTATTATGGCGGTTATCACCCATCATAAAATAATAATCCTGTTTAAATGTATAACTCGTAATAGGTTTGCCATCGTATAAAACCTGAGCACCGTTTTTAGTTACCTGGTGTATGCCATCATCATACGTGTTTAATACTTTTTCATACAAACAAATGTTGTGTGTATCAATTGGCATGGTCATTCCTGCTTTTGGTATTTGTAACGGGCCAAAATTATCATTGTTCCATGCATAAGAATTGCTATGAGGAAAAATACCGTTATCATAAGCATTATCCATATCAATACGTTTAAACACCTGGTAAACATTCGGGTCGCTTTTTATTTTAGCAGCGCTTTCCGGTGTCATGTTTAAACAATACACAAAAGTATCTTTGGTTGTAAAAGTGTTTTTAAAAGTAGTATAATCGTAATTTTTTAAGGGTATGTAACGGCCATTGCCACCGGTAAAAGGCTCTAAGAATACTGTTGGCTTTTGGTTTGATAATCCAACCGAAGCAATTAAAGCTTCTGTTACATAAACATCTAAATTGTCTAAATATTCAAGTGTAATAAAATTCGATTTTGCTTTTACAAAATAATGGTGTTGCGCCTTTTCGGGCATTGTTTGTTTTTTATCATTAATAAAAACTTCACCGGCGCGCACTTCTAAATTATCGCCTGCAATACCTACGCAGCGTTTTACATAATGTTCGCGTTTATCAACCGGGCGCGCAACAATATCGCCAAATTGTTGTGGCGTGCTGTTCACATATTCCCAAACTTGTTTCTGAACGGTTATTTTATTTTGAGTAGAATCCTTCTCTAGTTCATTATCTACAATATCACGAATGATCTGGTAATAACTCTGATTCTGTTGTTTTATAGCAACGGTATCACCATCAGGATAATTAAATACAACAATATCATCGTTCTTCACCGAACCAAATCCCGGTAAACGGAAGTAAGGTAATTTGATCCACTCTAAATATGATTTTTTTGTTTCTGATAATGGTAATGTGTGATGCGCAAACGGAAACGATAACGGCGTTTGCGGAATCTTAGGACCGTATGCAAATTTATTTACAAATAAAAAGTCGCCCACCATTAATGATTTTTCTAATGATGAAGTTGGAATGGTAAATGCTTCAATAAAATAACCGCGAATGATTGAAGCGGCAATAACAGCAAAGATAATAGGGTCTACCCAGTTCTTGATTAACTTACTTGGCTCTATTGTAAATTTACTTAAGCCAACAAATTTTGCGGTGTCGTCAAAACCTAATTTCACAAAAAAGAAGTAAGGTAAAATAGAAGCAAACAAAAGATCCTGGTTACTTGGTTTATTAAAAGCGCGTGCTACATTAAAACCATACACGCCGTACATTAAAATATTAACGCCGGGTACTATCATAATTAAGCACCACCATGCCGGTTTGCCAAGTAATTTTGCAAGTACATAAAAGTTGTAAACCGGTATCCATGCCTTCCAGCTTTCGATGCCTGCTTTTGTAAATAATTTGCTCAGGCCAAAAAACGAGACCAGTATTAAGACTAAAAAAATATAATTTCCCATAGATGTAAAAGGTAAAAATAAGGATTTATAGAAACATTGAACGCTTGTTTTTTAAGCATATTATTTTAAGGGTGTTAAAAAGTTGTAATGTATATTTTAAATAATTAATTGTTATGCTGAACTTGATTCAGCATCTCAGCACTCAAAAATGTTGTGAGTACTGAGATTCCGACTCGTGGCCGAACGACAGGAGTGATTAAATGAATCAAAAATTTAAATTTATTAGGGCGCCCGGGCGGGCTTTACGCTTCAATCTTTTTAGCTGAAAAAGCTAAAAAGGATTTCCGCTGCAATCCCTGGCGCAGGAAGGTGTACAAATTTCCGGATTTTGCGTTAGGGATGCGCAGGGCTTGGTGCGAAGCACGGTAGCGAAGCGAACCCCGAAGAAGCCCGGGCCGAAGGCAACGCCCAAATTATGAAAATTGTTTATTTTTGTTTTTTTACTTAAAAACTTTCTTTTTAAACCTTGATTTCAGTAATAAATAATCTTATCTTTACTTTCGAAAAATAAACCTGCTTTGTTTGCAGGTGTACAAAAATTATGATAAAAATAACTCTTCCCGATGGTTCTGTTCGAGAATACGAAAAAGGAACTTCATCAATGGATGTCGCTAAAAGCATTAGCGAAGGCTTAGCCAGAAACGTATTAGCCGCAAAAGTAAACAGCGAAGTTTGGGATGCATCGCGCCCCATTAACTCAGATGCCACATTAAGCTTATTAACGTGGAATGATGCGCTTGGTAAAGAAACCCTGTGGCATTCATCTGCTCACATTATGGCCGAAGCTTTAGAAGCTTTGTATCCGGGAGTTAAATTCTGGGTTGGTCCACCATTGGAAAATGGTTTTTATTATGATGTTGATCTTGACGGACAAACTTTAACGCCTGCCGATTTTGAAAAGATCGAGCAAAAAATGTTAGAATTAGCAAGACAAAATAATGTTTTTAATAGAAAAGAAATTTCGAAAGCAGATGCTATAAAATATTTTGGTGATAAAAAAGACCTGTATAAATTAGATTTATTAGAACGTTTAGAGGATGGCAATATTACTTTGTACACACAGGGTAATTTCACTGATCTATGTCGCGGACCACATATTCCAAATACCGGATTTATTAAAGCAGCAAAAATTTTAAATATTGCCGGCGCTTATTGGAAAAACGACGAAAAAAATAAAATGTTAACCCGTATTTATGGGATCACTTTTCCAAAAGATAAAGAGTTAAAAGAATATTTAGTTTTATTAGAAGAAGCCAAAAAACGCGATCACCGCAAGCTTGGTAAAGAATTAGAATTATTTACTTTTTCTGAAAAAGTAGGTATGGGTTTGCCGTTATGGTTGCCAAAAGGTGCCATGTTGCGTGAACGCCTGATAAATTTTATGCAAAAAGCGCAAATGAAAGCAGGTTATTTACCTGTTGTAACACCGCATATTGCATTAAAAGATCTTTACGTTTGTTCTGGCCATTATGAAAAATACGGAGCCGATTCGTTTCAGCCAATTAAAACACCACATGAAGGTGAGGAGTTTTATTTAAAGCCAATGAATTGTCCGCATCACTGCGAAATTTATAAATCATCACCAAAATCATATAAAGATCTGCCACAGCGTTACGCTGAGTTCGGCACTGTTTACCGTTACGAACAAAAAGGTGAATTGCACGGTTTAACCCGTGTGCGGGGTTTTACGCAAGATGATGCGCATTTATTTTGCCGTCCAGACCAGGTGAAAGAAGAATTTTTAAAAGTAATTGATCTTGTGCTTTATGTTTTTAATGCATTGGATTTTAAAGATTATACAGCGCAAATTTCTTTACGCGATCCTGAGAATAAAACCAAATATATTGGAACCGATGAGAATTGGCATTTAGCAGAACAGGCCATTATTGAATCTGCTGCTGAAAAAGGATTAAAAACTGTAACTGAATTAGGTGAAGCTGCGTTTTACGGGCCAAAGCTTGATTTTATGGTAAAAGATGCTTTAGGCAGAAAATGGCAGTTAGGAACTATACAGGTGGATTATAATTTACCTGAGCGTTTTGAATTGGAGTACACAGGTAGCGATAATCAAAAGCACCGCCCTGTAATGATCCACCGTGCGCCATTTGGAAGCTTAGAACGCTTTATTGCCGTATTAATTGAACACTGCGCGGGTAATTTCCCATTGTGGTTAACACCAGATCAGTTTGCTATTTTACCAATAAGCGAGAAGTATAACGAATATGCTGAAAAAGTGAAAGAAATTTTAGGAGCATCTGAATTGAGAGGTTTTGTAGATGACCGTAACGAAACCATCGGCAAAAAGATCCGTGATAACGAAGTTAAGAAGATACCTTTCATGCTTATTGTTGGCGAAAAAGAAGCCACAGAAGGCAAAGTAGCACTTAGGGCTCATGGAAAAGGCGATATTGGGGAGTTTACAGCACCTGATTTTATAAAATATGTGAACCAAATCATAGAAAATGATTTTAATCAAAAATTAATTTCTTAAATTTGTAATAATAAAATAAATATAAACAATAAAGCGGAGGCTACTATCAACAACAAAAAACCAACATTTACAAAGCCTGCAACAACGTCAACCACAACGACTAATAATGCAGCAAAACCAGTATTTAAACAGCCAAGAGGCTTAAAAGCCGGATTTAAACGCCCTGGTGTAAAAGAAGAACAACATAAGATCAATGACAGAATTTATGCAAAAAATGTTCGTGTAGTTGGTGAAGGTATTGAAGCCGGTGTTTATTCTATTACAGAAGCTTTGGCAATGGCAAAAGAACAAGGGTTAGATCTTGTTGAAATAGCGCCAAATGTTGATCCACCGGTTTGTAAGATTGTAGATTACGGTAAGTTTCTTTACGAGCAAAAAAAGAAAGCTAAAGAAATGAAAGCCAAAGCTGCGAAGATCGTTATTAAAGATATTCGTTTTGGACCGCATACTGATGATCACGATTTTAATTTCAAAAAAAATCACGCTATGAAGTTTTTACAGGAAGGCTGTAAAGTAAAAGCATATGTGTTTTTCCGTGGACGTGAGATCGTATTTAAAGTACAAGGTGAGATCTTATTATTACGTTTTGCAAATGAGTTGGAAGAGTGGGGTAAAGCGGAGCAATTACCGGTTTTAGAAGGTAAGAAAATGCAAATGGTAATAAGCCCAAGAAAAGTAAATAAATAATTTTTAAAAATCTTAAATATTAAAAAGGCAGATCGAAAGGTTTGCCTTTTTTTTA
>JACDED010000105.1 GCA_013816615.1 Bacteroidota bacterium | reverse complement strand
GTAAAGCCATAATATCCATTTATAATATAGTCCAAATATAGCAAATAAAATCAAATAAGCAAAATTGGACTATATTATATATGAATTTGGTATTACTAGTCCCAAGGGGACTAATGTTAGTCGAAAAAAACCGACTTTCTCCATTAACTTTACCATATCAATTTATTTAATATTTATTACTTTTTCGCCCAGATTTATAAAATCTTTAGGTTTATGAAATCCGACAGCTTTTCCAATTGTACTTCCATCAGGTCTGATATAAACGAGCGATGGATAAGAATTAACGCTAAACTTTGAGGCAAGAGCAGGTCCTTCACCTTTTTCCATGTCAACAGCAACATTAATGAAATTTTGATTATAAAAATCAGCAACAGCTTTATCGGTAAATGTTTTGTGTTTCATCATTTTACACGGCCCACACCAACTGGCATAAGCGTCTAAAAAAATTAATTTATTTTCCTTTTTAGCTTTATCAAGAGCTTGTTGCCAAGTTCCTGTAAAAAATTGTATTCCTTCTTCTGTTTTTATTTTTTCAGGAAGTGTTTTAAATCCTAACAGAATAAATGCAATAACAGTTATTGCAATACTAATAACATATGTCTTCATTTTATAAATGGTTTATGATTTGTTTAACCGGTAATCTATTTTTATAATTCTCATCAAAATGTATGTAGTAAATTTTTCCAACCTGATTTATAATAATCGTTGCAGGAAAAGGCAAAATATTACGTTTCCCATTTTTTGTTTAAAAGCTTTATTTACTTCTAAGGGGATAGTAGCAGACCTTCCAAGAACCTTACAGGAAAACTTAATTTTTTTTCAGGATTTGATTTATTTTACTCTGAATCAGCGATTTTGATTCTGGAGAAAGTTTTAATCCTGTAGGATTAGGAATATTCTTTTTATTAGAATTCAGTATGTTTTCAATGAATAAACTTTGCTTTTGATATTCGCTGCATTTATAACAAATTTTCAAATGCATACTAAGCTGAAGTTTATCTAAAAAAGATAATGATTGTACCTGACTCTTTTCAATTAAAAGAGAGGCCTTATAGCATGACAGAACAATTATGTTCATTAACTTTTTCATTGTATTAAGCTTTAAACCAACTTTTTTCTAAGCAAGCCCTCAGCTGAAGTTTTGCCCGATGTATAATTACCCAGTAGTTAGTAGGAGTGATATTTAATTCCTTACAAACTTTTTCTGTTTCTTCTTCTTCTACTAGTTTTAAAAGCACCAGTTGTCTCTGATTTTCAGGTAATTTGTCTATGCAATTATTTAATGCGTTGCCAAGTTCTTTGTTTTCGATAGATGTTGAATAATCAATTCCCCAGCCTTTGGGGGCTGAACTGTCATTCCATTCACCATCCCCATTAAAATAGTTATCTAAATAAGATTTGTCTTCAAAACTAAACGAAGAGTTATTTACTTCATATTTTGTTGAGGCTTTGCGGTAGTGATCCGCAATTTTAAATTTTAAAATAGCAAAGAGCCAAGTACGTTCGGAGCTTTTTCCCTTAAAGCTTCCCATTGCTTTTAATGCACCTAAAAAAGCCTCTTGCACTAAATCTTCCGATACTTCAGCCTTCCCTGTCTTACTCATAGCATACCTAAATAACTCATCAGCATAGATGCTTGACCAATTTTCCGGGTTTAATATGTTTATTGATTCTGTCAATTTATTTTCCAAGACAAAGTTGCAATTATTAATTTAATCTTTCAAAGTATTCCTTGTACAATTTTGAATAAGTCTTTGTTAGATAAGTACAATTATTTTTATAAACGTTATTAAAACAACGTAAATGACTGTAATCAGATACAAAGCAGACATTTGCCTATTGTTTTGATCTAATTACAACTTATTAGCTTTCAAACTGTTATTAGTTGAATTATATGATGATTAATAGAATGATGGTGATGTAGCGATAAATAAAAAGGCGATAATCTTCATTAAAACTCAGTATATTAGTTGATATAAAGTAATGGCCACGATAGTTGAACAACTTTTAAACTCACTACCTCCAAAAGAATACCGGACGTCACAGGGTATAATAACCGCAGGTGTTTTTGCTTTGATTTATTCTGCCGAACATGTTTTTCCGCAACAAAAAAAAATAATCAACTATAAACATGAGTTATTTAATTTTAGCATTGGTGTAGTAAATCAACTATTACTCTTTGCAACCAGCCTGGTTTTGTATTTTATTTTAGAAATTGTCGAGAACAACAATTTTGGCTTGTTGAATTTAATAAAGCTTCCAGCTTTGATCAGTTTCATCTTTGGTTTTCTGCTTTTAGATTGCTGGATGTACTGGTGGCATCGTATGAACCACAAACTACCTTTCCTTTGGTTTTTTCATAAATTCCATCACAAAGATACCCGGTTAAATTCCACTTCTGCACTTCGTTTTCATATTGGTGAACTTTTACTTTCCAACTTTGTACGAATCTTCATCTTTTCATTTCTTGGTATAAATGCAATTTTGTTACTTATTTATTCTACTGTGCTTTTTATTGTTATTGTTTTGCATCATGCGAATGTCAAAATCTCAACCAATGTGGATTTATTCATAAGAAAAATCATTGTTTCTCCGCGCATGCACCGCATCCATCATTCTGTGATCCGTTCAGAAACAGATTCAAACTACGGGTCGGTATTTCCATTTTGGGACAAATTATTTTACTCCTACAATAAATTCCCCGCAGGCCCAATAGAATTTGGTATAAACGAAATGAATAATAAAGAAGAAAAAAATGATAAAAAATAAAGATACACTTCTAATGATCTTTATTAAAAATCCCGTAAAAGGAAAAGTAAAAACACGTTTAGCAAAAACGATTGGCGATGAAAAAGCCTTAGACGTATATCACAAATTACTTAAACATACTCAGAAGATCACCAGCCCGATCTCAGGAGACAAACTATTATTTTATTCTGACTTTATTGACAGCGCTGACAACTGGAACGCCGAACTATTTCAAAAGCAAGTTCAAACTGGCAGCGACTTGGGCGAAAGAATGAGCAACGCTTTTCAATTGGCATTTTTAAAAAAGCATAAAAAGGTAATTATTATTGGCAGCGACTGTATTGATTTAACCGCTAAACACATTGATGAAGCATTCAATTTACTTGAAGAAAAAGACATAGTGATTGGCCCTGCAAAAGACGGAGGCTATTATTTGGTTGGTATGAAAGCTTTGCATCAAACATTATTTCTAAATAAAAAATGGAGCAGTTCAAGTGTATTTAGCGATACAATTGAAAGTGTTAGATCACTTAATCTATCCCTTGGATTACTTGAAGAACTTTCTGACATTGATGATGAAAAAGATTTAAAAGGAAAAAATTATTTATTAAGAAATTAAAACGCGAAAACACACTCACTATGATTGAAAAATTAAATGAAACTAAAGCATTTCTTAAAGAACAAGGAATAGAAAAAGTGGACATTGGAATTACGCTGGGCACTGGCCTCGGCGATCTTGTTAATTATGTAAAAATTATTAAAACAATTGATTACGCTGTTATACCATACTTTCCGGTCTCTACAGTAGAATTCCACAAAGGCCAACTGCTGTATGCAGAATTAAATGGCGCTAAATTGCTTATTATGCAAGGGCGCTTTCACTTGTATGAAGGCTACTCCATGCAGCAAATTACTTATCCCATTAGACTTATGAAAATGCTCGGGGCGCAGGCATTTTTATTATCAAACGCAGCTGGCGGTATTAATAAATCCTTTAAAAAAGGAGACTTGGTTGTAATTGACGACCACATAAATCTCCAAGGCAACAGTCCGCTGGTTGGAACAAACGACGATTCGCTTGGACCCCGTTTTCCCGATATGAGTTGTCCGTATTCACCAGCGTTAAACAAACTATTATACAAAGCAGCATCCGAACTTGGAGTTTCACTGAAAACAGGTGTTTACGCTTCGGTAACAGGGCCAAATCTTGAAACAAGAGCAGAATACCGTTATTTAGGGCGGATTGGGGCTGATATGGTAGGAATGTCAACCGTACCGGAAGTGATCATGGCCAACCACATGAATTTGCCTTGTGCAGCCGTATCTGTTGTCACTGATGAATGTGATCCTGATAATTTAAAACCAGTTAACATTGCTGAGATTATTGAAGTGGCCGGACGATCGGACAAGGCCTTGTCGCAACTATTCATCCATACAATAAATACGATTTCTTTAAATAATAAATAAACCAGATTAAAATTATAAAAATGCAAATTAGCGTTATCATACCAACTTTTAATGAGGAAAAGAATATTGGTTCGCTGGTACAGAATTTGCAAGCAAACAGTAACTCTCAACATGTTGAAATAATCGTAGTAGATGGTCAAAGTTATGATAATACTAAAGAAATTGCTACCCGCAATGGAGCCACAGTTTACACATGTAACATTAAAAGCAGAGCAGCACAAATGAATATAGGAGCTTTGCAAGCCAAAGGCGATATTTTTTATTTCGTACATGCAGATGCAATGCCGCCCGCAACGTATTACAACGACATTAAAGAAGCAATCATCCAACAAAAAAAAGCAGGCTGTTTTCGTTTAAAATTTAATACAAGCTCAAAGCTTCTTAAAATAAATGAATTTTTTACGCGTTTTAAAGGTGGCTACTACGGAGGTGGCGATCAAACCCTCTACATTGAAAAAAATGCATTTAAAGATCTCGATGGCTTTAATGAAAGGTATGTCATTATGGAAGATTTTGAATTCACAAAACGTATTAAAAAACGTTGTGGCCTTCATCTTATTCAAAAAGATGTTTTGGTATCCGCACGAAAGTACGAACTCAACAATTATTTTAAGGTGAATTTCGCCAACTTGATTATGCTCACCTTGTTTAAACTGAATATGGAGCCTTTAAAATTGAAACTTCTTTATAAAAAACTATTAGTGTCCGAAGATAAAAATATCAAAACAACAGCATAAAAAATATAAACCTCTAACACATAAAATCATGAAAACCTATTACAATCCCGAAGACCTTAAAAAATTTGGAACGATTGCTGAATTTCAGAAACCACTTGCTGATAAATTTTTTGATTATTATGGCGAAGTATTTAAGGAAGGTGCATTAACCGCACGCGAAAAATCACTCATTGCTTTAGCCGTTGCGCATGCGGTTCAATGTCCTTATTGTATTGATGCCTACTCTGTAGATACAACGGAAAAAGGGTGTACCGAAGCTCAGGTTATGGAAGCCATTCACGTAGCTGCTGCTATTCGTGGTGGCGCAACCCTTGTACACGGGGTACAAATGATGAATAAGGTAAAGGAAATATCAATGTAATGGATCTAAAAACACTTCATAAGAAACAAGACCAATTAGCCGGATCAGAATACCAGCTAAAAGTATTGAATGATGATGAAAAAACAGGAAAGAAGCTAGCGCGGTTTTCAGAAAAATTAACTGCTATTCTTTTGTTTCCGTTAAAACCTTTGGCACTCGACATCTTTCAAGTTAACATGGGTAAAATGTGCAACCAGGTTTGCCAGCATTGCCACGTAGATGCCGGGCCGGATAGAAAAGAAATAATGACCCGTGATACCATGCAGACTTGTGTAGATTTGATTGGTCAACATCAATTTACTACCGTCGACCTTACAGGTGGCGCACCGGAATTGAATCCGAATTTTCGCTGGTTTGTTGAAGAAATACGAAAGGTAAATCCAAGCTGCAAAATTATCGTCAGGTGTAACTTAACCATCATTGTTGCTAATAAAAAATATAACGATCTTCCTGTGTTTTATAAAACAAATGGAATAGAGGTTGTTTCATCCTTACCATTTTATAGTGCCAGTAGAACAGATAAACAGCGAGGCGACGGCGTGTTTGAAGACTCCATGAAAGCGCTTTCTATTTTAAATGCAGTGGGCTATGGGATTGAAAACTCCGGGCTAATTTTAAATCTTGTGTATAATCCGGCAGGCGCATTTTTACCGCCAGATCAAACCGCTTTGGAAAAAGAATATAAGACCGAACTGAAAAATAAATATGGTATTACTTTTAACAACCTTTTTGCAATTACAAACATGCCGGTAAGCCGCTATTTGAATTATCTTCTTCAAACCGGAAACTACGCCTCGTACATGGAAAAACTTATTTCAGCTTTTAACCCAGCTGCGGCCAATAACGTCATGTGTAGAAATACTCTCTCCATTGGTTGGGATGGTTATATTTATGATTGTGATTTTAACCAGATGCTTGATCTGAAAGTTGAAGCGAAGGACTCACAACATATTAATGATTTTAATAATGATTCTTTAAAAAAACGCAACATCATCGTTAACCAACACTGTTATGGTTGCACCGCAGGTGCAGGCAGCAGCTGCGGTGGCGAAGTTGTAGGTTAAAACTATGAACTTTTTAATAACCCAAACGCATTTATAATTGAAGTGAATGTTGCTAACCTAAAAATTCTATAAAACATGAAATCGAACCTAATTTTTGTTTATAATGCAGATGGTGACCTTTTTAGCAAGGTAACAGATTTTGCACACAAAATATTTTCCCCATCAACCTATGCTTGTAGTTTATGTTCTTTAACCTACGATAATTTTGGAATTAAAAAAGGATGGGCAGATTTTATAATAGACCTCGATGCCGATCTGGAGTTTTACCACAAGGATGAATTTCTAACTAAATATAAAAGTTTAAATTCAGAGTTACCTGCTATTTTTATTAATGACAATGGCAATCTCAGAGAATTGGTGAGTGCGAAAACTATTAATTCTTTTAAATCTTTGGATGAACTGCAAACACTTATTAAAGGAATAATTAAACCGGACACTAAATAGTGTCTGTCCGAAAACTAGGTGTTTGGATGGAAAAATTCAGTTTCGAGGCGTGTAAAAAAAATGATTGTGAGGTTTACTGGGGTAAATGAGCGATTATTTTTTTTGACACAACGACGAAAATGGAGTTTTCGGCCAAACACTAAATAGAAGTTTAACCCGGCTTATGCATTTTTTTCCTGATTCTTTGAATGGAAAAATAGCTTGAAATAATAGTTGTAACGGCAATGATAAGATAGATCCAATATGGAATGTTTTTTCCGAAAATGATCAGGTAAATATTGGCAGCGTTGAAAACGAAGGCGGCTACTAAAGATGGAATAAAAATGGAACGCTTTTTCTTATGATTATGAACGATCCATGCCACCGCAGCAATAAAGAGTGGAGTTGCTACAACATGAATCGCAACAAAAATAACAGGGTCAACATGATATTTTAAACCAATAGTAGTATAATAATTTTTAATAGCCTCCCACATAAAAGCAAAGATATGAAACCAAACGACAAAAATGCGGCACTTCCACCTGAAAAAAGACCATTCCGGGTTTTAATAATCGCGGGCTCTCAAAGAAAACAATATAACTGTCCCGGGGTTGACGGTAAAGCCAGAATGCTGATGTTAAAAATGGCCGATATGCTGCCACAAGAATGGGAAATAGATTATGAAGATCTGAGCAATGCTTATAAGCGCGAGAAAATCCAAAGCTGCAATGCCTGCGTGTCCACCTCTATGGCACTCTGTGTGTGGCCATGCAACTGCTATAGCAAAGGCAACAGATCGGAGCCGGATTTTATGTGGAATGCCGATCTTTACTCGCGTTTTGATATGGCCGATGCTTGGTTTATTATTGGACCCGTTAATTGGTATGCGCCAACAAGCAATTTAAAGTTAATGTTTGATAGATTGGTGTGCATGAATGGGGGAAATCCTGATGAAACACTAATTGCGCACAAAGATCCCGAAATGGCAATGAAACTTGAACACTCTGATAAATGGAAAGAATTAATGATAAATCATTTGGAAGGAAGAACCGCGGCATTTTTTTGCTATGGTGATCAGGGCGGAGACGAAATGAACGAAGGCGGACGCCCAAAAATATTAATGCATCAAGCGTATTTTAAAGCAAGTGAAGAGCCATTTAAAGATATGCGCCAGGCTTACGCTCCTTTAGTTTGGCAGTGCAGGTATGGCGGCATTGAAGTGCCGGATGAACTATGGAAGTACGTTGATAGCGGGGTAAATAAAAAATACAGTGACAATCAGGCAGAAGATGTTATTCATGATAAAGCCTATATGGACGCGTTTAATACATGGGTGGATAGCACTATAAAATTTGTTTCAAAAAAAGGAAAAGTTCAGCCTGGCAAATACAGGGCATTTGGGTTTAAAGCACATACTAACCTCTGGGACGAGCTGATGTCAGGTTTGAGAGCGTTTAAACTCCGATTTGGTAAAACGCCGGATAATTCTTCTCCCGAAAAGCAATTAAAATTAGATCTCAACAGGGATACTACTTTTCATCCAAAAAAATTTGAGGGGGAAAAACTGAGAGATTAAGTTTTACGAGTAATATTTTTGATATATGATCTTCAGATCTTTACCAAATAAATGCAACACTCTGCAATACAAGATCTTTAAAGTGTGTTTTATAACGCCACACCTATAAAATGTTTCGCTGCTCGTAATTACATATTCACGCAACATTTTTACCTTACCTTGTCTTTTCAGAAAATGGGATAAGATCACGTCTTCCATAATAGGCACATTAAGCAAATTTACATTCCCCCTTACAAGATCGCCTTTAGCAAATACGGCTCTGTCTCCCCACATTTCACCGGTAAATAAAAACAGGCAATTCGACAATTTGATAAGCAATTCAAGAAAAAAGTTAGTGCGATCAAATTTTAAATGGAAGCAGCCGCCCAAATATTTTTCATCCTGCATCACAGAATGAATAAGCTCGTTCCAGTTCTTTGGCAAGAGTGTATCTGCATGGCAAATAAGAATACTATCTCCAATTGATCGTTCGATCCCCTTCACAAGATTATTTCCACGACCAACTTCATTTGAAAAAACAAAACGTTCGTTGTTAAAAACAACATCCTCCGGCAAGAGAGCTTGGTTTTGAATAATAACAATTAATTCTATATCTTTTTTTTCGCAAATAAGTGTTCTAAGCGTAAGAAGCCCTTCACTATTTTTATGGATCGGAATAATTACAGAAATCACGTGCTTCTACATTCAGTTGTTTGGGCAAAGATATGCAATTCATTACTCAATACGGTTATAGGTAGTACAAGATGTACGCAAGCACAACGACTCAGGCTTATATGTTACTCCTGAGAAAGCTATTAACAGCAAAAATAGCTGAAATGCATTTTTGACCCCTAAGTTGATCCTGAAAACAGTGTCTTAGTAGGATATTCCGATTCCATTATTTACTAAGCAACAGCCACAAATTTTATTTCAAACCGGACTCCGTTTTCATTTACAATTTCCATAGTCCCATGAAGTTGCTCAACTAGCATTTCTATGATCTCAAACCCGAGTGATTGCGAAATATTTTTCCTGAAAGTTTCCGGAAGACCAATTCCATTATCTGAAAAAACGAATCTATAATTATTTTCATCGATTTTGTTCAGAAAAAGACTGATGGTACCTTTATCTTTTCCTATGAAAGCGTGCTTAAATGCATTTGTCACCAATTCGTTAATGATCAGCCCCAGGGGTATGGCGGTATCGACATCGAACAAAATGCTGTCATCAGATTTAATGCTAAAGTTAACGGTGCATTTCTCTGAATTAAAAGAATCGGAGATGGATGAAACCAATTGCTGAAGATATTCACTGATTGGTACGTTTACAAAATCTTCTGTTTGATGAAGTTTATTATGGAGGATGGCCATAGTATTGATACGGCTTTGGCTTTGCTTTAAAATCCCTTCTACTTTTTTATCATTAAGAGCATTCGATTGAAGGTTCAATAAACTGGAAATTATTTGAAGATTATTTTTGGTTCGGTGATGAATTTCCTTAAGCAAAAGTACTTTTTCCTTCAATAATTTTTGCAGTGAATAATTTTTTTCTTCCAAAATTTGTTTTTGCTGTTCAATGATAATATAGGCGGCTTCTAATTTGTTGTTTTTAATATCCAATTTTGTGTTGGCGCTTTTCTTTTGTCGATATAAGCCAAAAATAAAAAGAGCAAGTATTAAAACTAAAATAAAACCTCCAATAAAAGTGTTCTGGATATTAATTTGCTGCTGTTTCTCCTGTTTTGCAAACGCATCTTTTTTATCTTGCACCGCTTTTGACAACTCTTCTTTTTGTTGAAATTCATATTGCATTTGTTGTTTGGTTGCTAATCTGTGTGTTTCCAAATTGCTAATGCTGTCAGACATTTTCTTGAATAATTTTTGCATCTCATAAGCATCTTTGTAATTTTCCTGAGCGGCATATATTTTACTTAACGACTGACAGGAAATACTAATGTTCCGTACATACCCAAGTTCGGTGCTCAACTGCAGGGATTTTTTAGAATATTCTGCTGCTTTTTTATAACTTTTCATATCGTAATAAACATTGCCCATTGAGTTTAAAGAAAGAGCCATACCATATTTATTGCCAGTTTTTTCCTGTATGCCCAAACTTTTTTTGAAAACGGTTAACGCTTTATCAATATCACCTTCGGCCTGGTAAATCCCACCAAGGTTCAGTAACGTATTAGTAATACCCATATTATTACCAACCTCTTCCCAAATTTTTAAACTTTTCTCATAATTTGCAATCGCTTCTGCATTCTTTTTTTTTACAGAATAAATAACACCGATATTATTCAGTGAATAAGCAACGCCTTCTTTATCGCCAATTTCCATACGTATTTTTAAACTTTTATGATTGAATTCAAGTGCTTTTCCCAGGTCGCCCTGCGTTTTGTAAATAACTGCCATGTTATTTAAAGAAGTGCAAATGCCTTGTTTGTCTCCGATTTCTTGCTGGATATTTAAGCCTTTTTGAAAAAAAGCAAGTGCTTTGCTGACATTACCTTTGTTTGCATAAACAAAGCCAATATTCACAAAGGCATTGGCAATTCCTTTCTTGTAATTTAGTTTTTCCGATAATGCCAAAGATGCTTCGGCATATTTTAAAATATCTTCATCACCACATTCTTCGCTTAGGTTGTAAAGTGTTTTTACCTTGTTAGTATCTTCTTTAGCAGCTTTTAAAACAGAAAGGAGAGAATCAATTTTGCCGCGCTGTCCATGTGAAAAGAAATTAAACAAGCAAAGTGTCAGTCCGAGAACTAGATATTTTTTTGGTCTTATCAAGTCCTACACTTGTTTTTTGGTCTTTTGAGAGGTGCGTAAAAGAATCGTGAATGTATTATAAATATTTTTCAGGTTAAATATACAATAATATAATCAAATGGGCTTCCAACTCGAACGTGCAAAGACTTGAAAATAAACGCTTTTGAATTTTGCAATGCTTTTATGGTTGTTTATGATAGCTCATTGCAAATTTTTTGGAGAAATTATAAATTATTCCTCCATTGGCATTTATTAATATTCAAACAAGACATCGAATATTAGGCTTATTTATTTTTCCGGCGTTTAAATTTAGGATAATAATTTACACCCAACATAAATGTTTGTTGAGTTAGATATTGAAATTCGAAATGCTGTGAAGTAAATACAAAAAATGTAGCAGGTGGAATTAAACCATGAAACATATTAGCTTCTATTTCAAAATTTCCTTTCCGATAACCAAGATTAAATCTAAAGCCTGCATCAACAGGATTAAATACTTTATCTTGGCCCCCATACCATTTATTTGATACTTGCTTTTGATAATAGCCCGTTGGGTCAGAGCTTATCGTTGTAAAATCATAATGTCCTTTAAGAAGTATTGAACCTTCAACACCACCGCCAATATAAAAATTTTTATAATTAAAGTTAAAAATTAAAGGGAAACTTAAATAATGACAAGTAAATATTTGGTCAACTTTCAAATTATATACAGGTGATTGAAAGTCATATAAATATCTAATACCCCTTTGCACATAGTAAAGACTTGTTCTCAATGAAAAGTATTTATTTAAAGTATCTCTATAAATAATCCCTAAATATGGTGTCGGTCTATTATAGTAATAATAGCTAACCGGAAAAATTTGTTTCGCGGATTTTACCTCTGTATTATAACCTGCGCCAAATGTTAAACCAAGCTTTTGGCTCCGTATAACATTTGATACAGATAATAAAATAAGAACTGAAATTATTTTTTTAATACGATCCATTACAAGTGTAGATTGTTTGATTACCAGCGGGGCCAACCCCACAAGTAACTAAAACATCTGGGTCTGTTGAAATTACTAATTTTATTTGAACTATATCATTTATAGCGGTATTTCCTTGCATAACATAAGTTGTTGCGCCCCCACTTACTGTTTTTGTTACAGTTAAAATCATACAAAAATTTTCAGGATAACAAGGTAAACACGGGGGTTTGCCGGTAAACTTAGCTGATACTGTTGTACAAGAATTCCAACAAAGAGTTAATTGTGATGTTACGTTGGTATAAGGAAAATTACAGCTTGGATCAGTTACAGTACTTCCACTTGTTGTACAAATACCCCAATGAACTGTTTGTGTAATACTAGAATTACCATTTAAAAATTGATTTATTACTGCTGCTTGTGTTGCATTACCAGTGCAAGCTGAAATCTGGGCTGCGGTTAGGCAATCGCAAGCACCTTTAACTTCTGTTAGTTTTGCGGCCGCTGTTTCTGCCTTTACAAATTCAGGGTTTTGGAATACTGCTTTTTCGTGTTTACAACCTAAAAATAAAAAGGTTGTTAGGATAATAAAAGTTAGTTTTTTCATGTTTTAAATTTTAATGGTTAATTTTTAATTAAGTTCCATTGAAGAATTTAGTACAATAAAAATTTGATTATTGCGGAATTAGATCTTACCACTCTTCAAGTTTATGAACTATTTGTTATTGTGTCAATAGGTAATTTTACCTATTTTGAAGTAGGTGAAATTACCTATTATGAGTACTGATTATTTAGTCCTTTTTCGGGCTCTAAGAACTGTCGTTAAAAGGTTTGAATGCTTTATTCATTTCTGTATTTTTATTGTTATTGAATTTTACATGTTATTCTTTCAAAGCTTACAATGGAGTCTTTTAGTTGCACATGAAATGCTGCCCTAAATGGCCGGTAGATCAAACAACTATTTTCTAACCATACTGCACCATATATGTATATATTTGGCGAAAATATTTCTTCTTTACCATTGACGAGTGTTATTTTGTAACAGGCTTTTAGCGTATCAGAAAAAAAACAGGCCAAAAAAAATGCTGAGGTCATAACGACGATAATGATTACTACCGCTGTTCTTCCTGATATATTTTTTCTTTTTTCATAATGTTATACCACGTCAAGTTTATACCGACTTACCAAATAATCTTTTTTTACACGTATAAATGCAAAGGCTATTAATATATAATAAGCAACATGAAAAACAGAATGAAATAAATACAATTCTGGAAACTGCTTTGCGCTGTGAGTTTGTAAATAGCTGCTTATTAAGAATAAAAAAAGATCACCTGCAAAATAAAGTAAGATGGCTGTATTGATATAAAAAAATGGCTCGGACAATAAATCTCTTTCAAACATCATTGTTTGCATGATCCTATAAAATGCTAACAAACCGCACATCATCAACACCGCTGCTTCAGTAGCTACCGAAAGGCTGTTGTACTGATACATACGGGAATAAAACCCCTCACCTATTACTATTAAAAAAAAGGGGCCAGCAATTAGATAAAACAGATAATCACCAATATTAAAAAACCGTTTATAAACCGTGATAAGAAAAGTAAATTCTATCACCGTAAAAAAATAGCCTAGAAACATATTATTAATTTTCAGTTCATTCAGAGTAATTCCCAACGAATCAAAGGAAAAAGAAATGTATAACAGGTAGTAAAACGGTTTAATTGACGGGGAGATAAATTTTTTATTCCTTCTGCCTATTATTATAGGAAGAATTACAAATACAGCCGATAAATATGCAGCAATATGATAAACTGTCATTTAAAACAGATTAAGATATTTAACTGTTTAATGGATTTGAACTACCGCAATAAGAAGGGCAAGGCAACAGACCTATCAAGTATGACACCGTTATAAAGATCATTTTCATTTTTATCTACCCCAACTAAAACCAAGGCAGGTTTACCCGTATCATCTTTAGCGTAATACAGTCTTACACCTATACAGTCTTTTTGAGCTAAAATCAGTTTTAATTTTTCTACACCAAAAAATGTGCGTTTACACCATTTGATATGCCGCCATTGCGGTAGCTCGCTGTCCATGCACTTGCATTTTGCAAAGTAATTTGTTCTCCTTCATCGCCGTTGAAACTCATAAATGTGATTTTTAGAATTGTTTATAATTAACAAATATAATAAAATATTCTATATATAGAGGGTTTACGTATAGAGTTACTAAAAATAGCCGAATTCTTGACATTTAGCGTATGGAATCTGATCTTGAAAAAATAGAAAAAAAATATCTGGAAAAATTAATGAATAGAATTATTAATTTAAGAAAAGAGCATGGTATTAGTCAGGAAAAACTGGCAATCGAAAGCGATGTAGCAAGATCATTGATGCGTGGTTATGAGCGTCATGAAAGAAATATTTCTTTTGCTAATCTTATAAGAATAATTAAATTAGGATTGAAAATGTCTGTTGAAGATTTTTTTTCAGAAGGGTTCGATAACCAAAATAAATCAAATTTAAAAGTTGATGATATAAATCATGAACTCACCAGGACAGTAAAATCAAAAAAAAGCCCGAAAAAAAAAATTAAGTCAAAAAAATGATTATTTTATATTTGTATAAGCTTATCTTAGGATTAACAAAAACAGTATAAAGCAATATCAGGCCTCATTAACCCAGTCAACTTTTTTTAGGACGAAACAAATTTAGCCAACCTTCCCAAAAACGTGAATTATCTGAAAAAATTCTTTAGTCAATAAATTTGCCTGTTTGAAAAGGAAAAGATAACGATGGCGTTGAGTACGAATCAAAAAGAAAGATTTATTGTGTATATAATACTACCTTTATACGGGAGATCTTCTATTATTCAAAAAAATACAAACCATGACACAAAAAAATGCTGAATTGGAAGCTGAAAAAAGAAAGAGTTTGATCGCGACCCGTTGGAAGAATAATGATAATACTATCATCGAAAGGGTTAGTGCGGTATTTGCCAAAGAAATCGGAATCGGAAATTGGGATGTAATCGTACAGTTTGAACCATTTACTGAAAAGATTGACATTGCCTCAGTCAGAATAAGTGTACCTTATTTAACAATACAAAATTTACAGAAAAATTATTACCTCGTTGAATAATAATTGTTGCTCGAACTTGAGTAAACTTACCTTCGGAACCTGCGGTTAAAATGGAATCTTTTATTACTGAAATTAAAGAGATTTTTGTGTATCAAATAAAAGTTCCTTCATATTATCAATATGAAATTGTATTGCTTCTCCTTTTTCCTTATAGCCCAATGCTATTCTTTTATAACCTTTTTCATAATTATCCTTTTCCATCTTCTTTAAAAGATTCCGGCGTTCCTCCATAATTCTTAAAGCTATCCACATGGTTGATTCTAAAACTTCGCCTTGTTTAAAAACAAGATCCTTTTCTGAATAAGAATGTCCGATATGACAGCGGTAACGGTGAACTTTATCATTTTTTTCATTAATATACCACAGTCCGCCTCCACAATCAGGACAGGCATAAATACTTTTTTCGCCTAATTTTCTAACATTATTATAGTCCACAACTACCCTTTCAGCAATTTCAGATTCGATAATAACGTCAGCCGGCGCTTGTATTGCTTTTGGGTTGGTTGTTGTTATTTCTAAAATTACTTTTCCTATTTTGCTAAGTGGGATACAATGATCTACCTCCATATTGTTTATAACCGACAACGGCATATCAGGATACTCCGCTTCATTAGGGTCTTGTACTATGCTTATACCTCCACTTCGCTTGATTGCCAGCATTCCGGTTGTGCCGTCATCCAATAAACCTGTTAATATTATCCCAATTGCTCTTGTGTTATAAGCGGCTGCGGCAGAGCGAAACAACACGTCTATTGAAGGGCGCCAGCGATTTTCTTCCGGGCCTCGACCAAGTAGTATTTTATTTTTTTTTACGAGCAGATGTTGATTTGGAGCGGCAATGTAAATGTGATCTTTTTCTATTGATGCCCCATCCACGGCAAGCTGGCATTGCAAGGAAGTGTTAGACTGAAGTTTATGGACAAGAAAATCGCTGATACTTGTCCTGGATAAATGCATAACAATAAAAACAGCTGCATCAATGCCTTTCTCAAATTGAGATGCTAATTCTATCAAAGCATTTAATCCTCCGGCGGAAGTTCCAACTACAATAATGAATTTTGGAAATTCATCTTCCTCTGATTTTTTGAAGGTTTTTAATGCGAGTGGAGAAGAAACCTTTCTTTTAGATGTAGAAGGTTTTGAAGATTTTACGCTTTTTAGGGGTGCTGAATTATGTTTCTTTTCCTTAGCCATATCTATCAATTAATTAATTTTACAAGCTATTTTTAGGTTGTTGAGTTGGCAATATTACGTGAAATGTTGCGCCTATATTCTCAGTGCCTTTGGCAAAAATGTCACCGTGGTAGGTCTGTACTATTTTTTTGCACATTGCCAAGCCAATTCCTGTCCCGGCATAAGTGCTATCGGTAACAAGCCGCTGAAACATTATAAATATTTGTCGGGCGTATTTTTGGTCAAAACCGATGCCATTGTCATTAATAATTATTTCGTTGTAGATAAGGTTTTGATTAAGAACCGGATTTAATTTCATTTCTTCCTTCGTGAGTTTGTGAGCTGAGATTTCAATAACAGGCGGGCTGCTTTTCTTTGAAAATTTTAGGGCGTTTGAAATAAGGTCATAAAAAAGCTGGTTCATCTGAAAAGGTACCGCTTCTATTTTAGGAAGCTTGCCAACTATTATTTTCGCGTTTTTTTCTTCGATCAGTAGCTCAAAGTCAAATAAGATATTTTTGAATATTTCGTTGAGATCTGTTTCTACCAATAAGGTCTCTATATTTTTAACACTTGCAAAATTCAACATATCATGTATAAGTTTGCGCATCCTCACTGATGCACCTTCGATTTTATTAAGATATTCCTTTACTTCTTCCGGATCAGACTTATTGTCAATATCCTTTAAAAGGTTGGATATTGTAATAATTTTCCGCAAAGGTTCCTGAAATTCATGACTTGCGGTATATGTATATTGATCTAGAAGAATGTTAGTTTGCTCTAATTGTTGTGTGCGTGTTTTTACTTTTACTTCCAGTTCCTCGGCAAGCTCTTTTTTTCTATGCTCGGATAATTTTCTTTCCGTGATATCAGAAAAAGCAAGAAGAATTAATTGTTCTTTGATTTTTTCAGCGAAAATCAACCGGGCATTTAAAAGTAAAACACACTCGCCTAAGGG
>JACDED010000104.1 GCA_013816615.1 Bacteroidota bacterium | reverse complement strand
GGTAATATAGGTAGTACCATAAGTTTCATCGGTTATTGAAAATTTACCTTTTTGTAACGGTAAACAACCTGATGTTTGTGCCTGTGTAAATTGTGAAATAAATATAAATGCTAAAAGGATTAATTTTTTCATTTTAACTGGTTTTCTCTTTTGAATAAAAAATATTTTGTTTTTCCTGCAGTTAATAAATACACGGATGCAATAGCTCCCGGTAATAAGATCAAAGCTGCATAAGAGAGTGGGAGTTTAAACAGGAACAACAAGCCAAACGCAATTAATGGTGCTGCTACAGTAATAATGCTTAATAGATTTGGGGTGAACGAATATTTAATTGTTTTATTTTCTTCAATGGTTATTTGTTGCTCTCCACTTTTTACATTTTGCTGCACTTTTAAGTTATAAGTGCCGGCCTCAAGCTCAATTTCTTTTTGTTCACCGCTGTTAATTCTGCCGTAAGGTTTATCATTAATAAAAATATCCATTCCAACGGCCATGCCATTGAAATTTTTTTTGCGGTGTAAGATCAGTGTCCCTTTCATTATGCTGAGGGTTGTGATAAGAATGTAAATAACATAGCAAAACCCGCAGGCATAGTTTGCACATATAAAATAGAACGTTGAACTGTTATTGCTCCATAAAGCCCTGCAACCATTACACATCCCTGGAAAAAATAGGCTACATAACAGCTCCACGTTGCATCACAAATGATCAAAGACCATATCAATCCGGCAGCTAAAAAGCCATTATACAATCCTTGATTTGCAGCAAGGCCTTTTGTTTCTTCAAATAAATGTTTTGGGAATGATTTAAAAGTTTTTTTGCCTTTAGTTGTCCATGCAAACATTTCTAAATACAAAATGTATAAATGAATAAGGGCAACAAGGCCGGTGAGTAGTTGAGCTATTAAATGCATGTATTTATTTTAAGGTAAAAATAGCATTTAATAAACAAAACATAAAGGATAATTATTGCATTACAACACGAACTTTTGAAAGATCATATCCTTTTTTTGAGAAACGATCAAGTATTTCTTCGTATTGGATCTGACCCATTTGTCCTGTACGATTCATGATATAAAGAAATTTCTTTTTTGGATGACCAATTACTACATAAAAATAATTTGGATCTATTTCTTCAATTAAATAATCAGCTTTAAAAGGCCAGATAAATTGTACTTTCCAGCTTATATTATTTGTTTCTTTTAAAGGAAAACCTTTTGATCTTACAGATCTTGGCTTAGTATCAGATTCTTTTAAATAGGTTGTATAAATATCAATATTACCTTTATTATTTATAGTGTAGGTTTCGGTAACATAATTCCAGTTCTTGTCAAAAGCCGTTGGAATAGTTGCTATTACAAACCATTTGCCCGAATATTTTTCAAGATCTACTTTTTTTACATTTGTTTGTGCAATGCCTGAATTAACGATCAATGTTGCCATGGTTAAGAATTTAAAAAATTTCATACTTAAAAATAGTATAGTTACATACAAAAGTAATTCCACTTTTGCATGCGCCTCTCAGGATTGAAAACTAATTTTTATGATAAAATTATGAGGAGCAATTTCCTCAAAATGGAATGCGAATTATTTTACGCGCTCAACGTATTCGCTTGTTTCTATATTTATTCTAAGCTTATCGCCTGTAACTACAAATAAGGGTACTTGTATCTTAATGCCGCCTTCAACTTCTGCAGGTTTTAATAATTTACCTTTTACGCCTTCTTCAGTATAAGTAACAACTAACTCAGCATATTTTGGAAGGTTACCACTTAGCGGTTTTTCATTCTCGTCAAAACGAATTGTAAGTATCATACCTTCCTGCAAAAATTTAATAGACTCGCCAAATATTATTTTAGGAATATGTACCTGGTCGTAAGTTTCCTGGTTCATGCATACAAGATCATCTCCTTCGGTAAAAAGATATTGCATATCGAATTCATCTACACGTATAAAATCTATTTTTTCACCCGAACGAAAACGGATCTCACTTTGTTTACCTGTTTCAACGTTACGACATTTTACCGAATAAATAGCATTGCCTTTACCAGGAGTAATATGATCGTATTCAAGAATTTGAACCAATTCGTTATTATGTCTGAAAAAAGCGCCTCTTGAAATATCTGATGTTGTAGCCATTTTATATATTTTGGAGCCGAAAGATACTGTTTTTTTCTCATTTCTCAGGAGGGAGCCATTCTTTTGCTGATTGAAAATAGTTGATCTTATTTTAAACTTTTTACCGTCCAAACTGTCTTACATAAAAGTGTACTTTAAATTAATTAAAAATTAAAAAAAAATGAAAAAACTAATTATTATTTTGATGGCTATAACAGCAGGTTACAGCAATATGTCGGCGCAGAAAAAAGGAAAAGGTGAAAAAGAAGTAAATGTTATAACAAGTGATAAAACAGGTTGGCACAAAATCGGTGAGATGGTTGCCAGCTTTAGTAAAGAACGTGATGTAATGACGGTAGTAGGTGCCGATAAATTTGCAGCTATAAAGATAAAAGTAACAGATGCTGATATTCACATTTCTGACATTGAGGTATATTACGAAAATGGAACGCAGGAAGATATTAATGTAAAATCGAACATTAAAAATGGTGGAGAAAGTCGTGTGATAGATCTAAAAGGCGGAGAACGCAGCATTAAAAGGATCGCTTTTGTTTATAAAACCGCAGGTGGGTCAACCGAAAAAGCTCATCTTGAAGTTTGGGGATTAAAAACAAACGCAAAAAAATAAATTTTATCGTATTTATAAAAAAGCCTTCACTAAGTGAGGGCTTTTTTATTTTATAATGCCTGGAATTTCCAACCTTTTGATTCAAGGTGGGCTTTACACTTTATGCAAAACTCTGTTTCTTCATCTGCATGATTTTTTCCTTCTGCGTCACGCATAAAACAGGTTTTTACCGGACAATGCGGCAATCCTTGTGTATGGCCCAATTCATGAATAGTTAACTTAAAAAATTGCTCTGATCGGTTTTGTTTGAAAGCCGGAAGTAAGAAACCACGCCCGATTTGCCAGGTTGATAAGCTAAGCCCATTAGTCCATAATCTGATACGTTGCCTTTTGTGTGTCTTATGTCTTTGCTTGTAAGACCCATGGTTACATGGCCATCAGGCGTTTGTTTTCTTAAATGGTTAATGATCGTATCTGCTTTATACCTGTTTCTTTTTTCATAATATGCTGCCGCAGGTAAGAGAAGCCTTTTTTTGATCGTTATATTGGGATAGATCTTTACCAATCGGGAATAAACATAATTTACCTGTTCTTCCGCAATATCGGCGAAAGGTTGAAGATCGATAATAACAGGGGAGTTTGTTTCTTCACCGGGTTTATTATCTGCCGCTTTATTGCTACATGAATTTATAATAATGACAATTAATAATAAGGCAATAACTTTAATTGCGCTCATTTATTCTTTTAATTTTATTGGGATCCATATTTCTTCTTCAGATTCCGGATCGTTTTTTTTATATTTTTCTCCAATAACCTGGAAATGTGGACGCTTATCTAAAACATAATTTGAGTTTGGTAACCAGGTTCCAAAAATGTAAATAAAGATCTGTATATCGGTATCTAATCCTTTATAATCAAAAACAGCATATAGGCCGCCTTTTAATGTATAAGGGATCATTTCGGCCGGTATATTTTCATGAGAGCTTACTTCAACGGCTGCCCATTTTTCAAACTGCTGGTTCATATCTCCCGGGCGTAATGGCTCATTATAAACTTCCATTGAAATAAGTTCATTTGTAAGCTTGTTCTTAATTTCATTTCGTCTTGGCATAAAGCCACGCCAAAGCTCAGCTGTTTTATTAGTTGCTAAAGACATATTTACGAATTTGCCAATAAGTTTTTTTTCTGAAAGTGTTTCGATCCTCGGTTGCATTAACGAATAAATTTAAATAAATGTACAAATGTTTTAGTACGAAACAAAAAGCCGGAAGAAAAAAGAAAACCCCGTTTCTATTGAAGGAACGGGGTTTTACAATTGAATTTAAATTTAAAGCGGCTTTGGTATTGCCATATAAGCAATATGAAAACGTTTTACGGTTGCTGTTGGACTTTGTTTTATGTTTAATACCATTATACCGTTCTTATACGATAAAATTTCAGTTGTTTCTTTAACGCCATACACTAATTTAACGATCATGTTTTTTGTATTTACTTTTTTTACTTCTACCAATTTTACAGCAGTATTTTCGTCAAACATAGTATGAGAGGTTTTTAAAGATCCGTCTTTGGAACGCATCAGGCTTGAAGGGTATTCAATTCCGGTAGAAGAGTATCTTGTAAAATTAAATTGGTTGCCTGCCTGTATTTTTTCACGAGTTTCAAGATCATCTAAAAAATAAGAATTATACGTTCTATCAAAAAAATAATAGTTGGCAATTTCATACCAATCATACTTAAGAAGTGTATCCTTAAAATTTGTTGGGATAACAGATTCTGATTTCATAGCAATAAGGCTTGCCTGAGTTGGGATAACAGGTATTATCTTTTTTTTAAGATCTTCATAATAACCTTCTTTTGGTTGATCTGGATAATTTAACTGGCAAACTCCTTTAAAGGATAAAATAACAAAACTCACTACAGCCAAAATAAATATTTTCTTTTTCATCTTATTAACTCTTTTGTTACTTTTTAAAGGTTAACTCTAGTATTTCTTTTTTATCATCAATAAGTACGATCTTGCTTTTTGAAACACTTTTAATTGTGTATACAGCAGTTGTTTGAGAGTCGAACGATTTACCGTTAAGGTCTTTTAATGTTAACTGGTCCTTTGTTAGCCTGATGCCGCCAAAACCACCAGTAGCATGTTTTGCAGTGCTATTGGTATGAAAACAAATATCAGCTCCGAAAACAGCTTTACCGCTTGTTACATTCCAGCAGGTTGATTTTTTATCAGGTGTAAGATCTTGTATTGTGTAGTCTTTAGCTTTTTGAGAAAAGCCGGCAATGCTTATTAAACAAATAAACATTGCCAGGTATTTTTTTAAATTTTGCATTTTATTTAATTGATTTTATGTAACCCTGAAGCGAGCGAACAAAAAAGGATCTCTTATTGGCTCGGCTTAATGATTATTTATTCTCTACTTTAAATGTACCATTCAATTTTACTGAACCAACTGTTTCGCTAGCAGGTTGATCAACCATAAGATCGAACATACCGCAAATATGATCTTTATCAAAATAAGTGATCACCACATTACCCTGGTCGTTACCGTTAAAATAAACTTTTCCGGCAAGTACATTAATGGTAACCATAGCTGCCATACCTGATTCATAATCCATGTAGCCATAGCTACCACTTGCTAATTTTTTACCTTTTTTAGTTTTAAACTCTACGTTTATATCTGCTTGTTTGTCTGTTCTACCAGCAGCTCTTTCTTCATCTGTATAATTCATAAGGGTAAGTTTTGCGCACGAATCATTTATTACCATCCAGGTTGATTTTTTTACTTCAAAATTTGGCGCATCGAATTTTACTTTTTCCTTTACTCCAAATTTATAATCACTTATAGCAACTGTTAATTTTGTGTCAGATGTACAGCTTCCTGCAAAGTCACCGGCAGGCGCTTCATCCTTTTTTTCTTCTGTTGGTGCAGTTTCAGTAGTTGTTTCTTTTTTGTTTCCGCATGAAGTAAATAATATACCTGCTAATGCCAGTGTGCTAAATAGTTTTGTTGTCATTTTTTTGTTTTTTTAATTTATAATTAATCCAGTTTAAAAAATTGCATGCTTTCGTTGTATTCAGCCAGTTTTTTTGGGTCATTGGCAAATTTTTCTCTTGCCTTCAGATCCAGTATGCGGGCTTTATCTTTATAAGCCTTTGCTTCTTCAGTTTTACCACCCATATCTGATATTGCGGCGTTACCGTAACATTCCTGGATCTCTTCAGTAAAATCTTTAGGCGATGAAGGGCCACAAGCGCTAAATACCATTATACCAACGGTAATTGCGAAAATTGTCTTTAAGAGTGATTTCATTTTATTTATTTTTAATATAGTTATTTCTCATCTTCTCTTTTAATCATGAAGCGTTTGCTTTATGATTATTTTGAATCAACAAGGCCCCAAAAAAAGAAGCCGTTATTGGTTAAATATGCAGGGCCGTATGCACCACCGCCTTTGTAAGCTTTATCTATTGTACAATTGTAAGCTACAAGGTGAGTTACACCGGGTACTTTTGCTAAAATAACAAGGCCTAATCCTTTACCTAAATTTTTTGGTGGCGCCCAGTTATTATCATAAGAAATTACCCAATCTGTTGTGCAGCCAACATACACTGCAGTAGCTTCCGGGCGATCTGTTTTTAAAGCGGCTAGCGCAACCGCTTCCGCATCGGCAATATGTTTGTTAGCAATGGCTTTGTATTTTGTTAAAGAATATTGAGAGATGTTCTCATCCACTATCTGTTTTATCTCTGTATTTTGCTTTATCAATTTCGCAAATACTTCTTCATCTTTAAATTCCAAACCTGCCGCTTTATATGCCGCGCTATATTTTTTGCGGTAAATATCTTTTACTTTAGTAAAGCTTCCAGGCATATAAGCGTATTCCAAATAATCTTTGCAAAGCATAGTGCCTCTTATGCCATTATAGTTCTTTAAGTTTTTTGATTCTTCTTCAAAGGTCCAAACTCCTGTGAGGTCACGGTTTATCTGGTATTCCAAAGCGCGTTTTGCAAGGGTAGTTCTTTGTTCGGCAACTTCCCTGAACAAACCCGGTTGTTGTGAGTAACGGCTTGAGAATCGGTTAACGTATTTTGCTGATTTTGCATTTGGATATTTTTCTTTTATCAGCTTATCCAGCTTTTCTAAATTCTTCATGTTCTCCGGCAGGTTGTTGGGGTCAAAACCAGTACCCTGGCTTGGTGCGTTATCCAGATAATAGCAAAGCTCTCCAACCGCTGCATCTGCAAAAGCAACATCAGCCATAAATTGTGTGTATAGTTCACCTTCAATTACACCCACTGCATCTTCTGCTTCTTTTTTTGCTTTTGCTTCATCATCTTTCTTTTTTTGTACCGCTTGTTTTTCGCGTTCAATATTTGCGCTGGGTTTATTGGTTGGTTTTAGCTGTTTAGGATACGCATATTCATACATCGAACCCGAAAAATGAACCTGGTAGCGGCCTGCACTGCTTATTTCTGAAGTTATTTCTGCTTCTACCCAGGTATCGCGATATAAATACTCTACAATATCACCTTTATTATAAGTGCCGTTTGGGTTAGGGTTAGCTATTGAAGCAGTTGTTGCCGGTTGGTTGGTTCCACCCAGGCTTTTTAATCTTGCGGTAGTTACCCAGGTATCATATTTAGGGTCATACCCATCGTAATGGATCTTATATTTCTCGCCGTTTACTTCCATAATATAGCCGGGATACCATTTTCCGTTCTCTTCAATAGATACTTTATCGTTTGTTTTATAAGATTGCGCTATTCCGCTAATTGCCAGAGCTACAAAAAGGAATAAAAATTTAAATTTTGTTTTCATGCTAGTTTAAATGATCAATTGTGTTTGTGAAATTAAAATTAGCTTAAGTGGGCCTGTTTTAATTTTATAATTAAGCAATGTGAGGGTTTTTAGTATTATCGTATATTAAGTTTGGAATTAATGTAATGGCCCTTAGCTTCATTTCGCATAAAAAGTTATATTTACTATGTTAATTAGCAATTGGTCCCTAAATTATGTCCTGTTATAGATACACGATCTTAAATAGCTTTATTTACCTTTTGCTGGCTGGTTATTCTTATGGTCAGGATAAAACTGCCCTGGATTCGTTAATGCTTCAAAAAGAAAGCAGATCCTTACCCGTAAAAATTAAAGCCTTAAATGAATTGTGTCGAATATATACAGGTACTGATAATGATAAGGCTATGTATTATTCGGGACAGGCCATTCAAAATGCCATCAAATCAAAAGACGCACTTTTAATTGCTCATAGCCAGAACCGTTTAGGTACTATTTGTGATTACCGTGGTGTTATTGATAGTGCCAACATTAATTATTTAGCAGCACTTAAAATATTTGAAACGTTTGATGATAAAAGTGGCATAGCCATGGTTTACCAGAATATTGGTGTGATGTATTATTTTCAAAACGACCTTGATAAAGCCAAAGATTATTATTTAAAGGCTATACACCTTCGTACCGAAACCAATGAGCTGGATTATATTGCCAAATTACAGAATAACATTGCCGTTATTTTTCGCCGCCAAAAAAAGTATAACCAGGCTATTGATTTTTACCACCAGGCTTTGGCAATAAAATTAAAGTTTAGCGATCAAGAAGCTATTGCCAATGCCTATTCAAATCTTGCAGAAGCATATTCTTATAAAGGAGTAGCTGACTCGGCCAGCTTATACTTAAAAAAGGCAATTACCATAAACGAAAAAATTAATAGTAAGATAAACCTTGCCGGAAACTATTTGCAGTTAGCTGAAATAAATCAAGATGGGGGCGATCTTATAAACGCAAGGTTAAACGTTTTAAGATCTATACAATATGCAACCGAAGCAGAAAGTAACGATATTTTGTATAATGATTATGAGCTTTTATGGAATGTTGATACACTTGAAAAAGATTTTAGAAGCGCTGTAATAAACAAACAGCTTGCCAGTGAGTATAAAGCCAAAGTATTTAAAGACGATAAAGCAAAAGCTATTGAAAAATTAAATGTATTGTATGAAACAGAGAAAAAAGATAAAGAGATCGTTTCTTTAAATGCCGAGCAGGAAAGAAAAAGGATACAAAGGCAATTTTTAATATTAGGATTGGCCTTAACGTTATTGGTTTTAATTGTTACAGCAGTTTATTTTAAGAAAGTAAAAAATAAGAACAAGTTACTTTCGTTTCAAAAAAGAGATATAGAAGATAAGACCGCCTTATTAAATCAACAGGCGACTGAGATAGCTCAGTATCGCACACAAATGAATCCTCATTTTATTTTTAATGCGCTTGTTACGGTTCAAAAATTTATTTTAAAAGAAAATAAATTTAACGCGGCACATTATTTAACGCAGCTTTCTAAATTAATGCGTTTAACCTTATATAATTCTGAAAAAGAATATATAACGCTAAAAGAAGAAAAAGAGTTCCTTGATTTTTATATTGAATTTGAACATTCTCGCTTTGAGAATTTATTTACATACACTTTTAATTTAGATGATAATGTAGATGAAGAGAATATACTTATTCCGCCAATGATCATACAACCTTTTATTGAGAATGCCATTAAACATGGACTTTCACCTAAAAATGGAGAAGGAACCATTGAGATCTTAATTAAACAGGAAACAGACATTCATAAAACACCTTTTTTGCTTTTACAAATTAAAGATAATGGGGTAGGGAGAGAAGCAGCAAAAAAACAAAGTAATAAAGAAGAGGGTCACCGCTCTAAGGGATTGAGCATTACAATAAACAGGGTAAGAACAGCTTGCCATGTGAATAAGCTGGATGATGCAAATTGTGTAGAGATCGTAGATCTTATTAATGATGAGAAAGAAGCGGCTGGTACATTAGTAAAAATTAAATTACCTTTAATTGAAAATTTTTAAAGAAACAAATGATAAAAACAGTTATTGTTGACGACGAAAATTCATGTGTTGAAGTTTTAAAAGAACTACTTGCAGAGTACTGCAAACAAATTACAGTTATAGCAACAGGCTCGTCTGTAGATGAAGGCGTTCAATTAATTAATGAATTAAAACCCGATCTTGTTTTTTTAGATATTGAATTAAAAGATCAGCTAAGCTTTGCTATTCTTGATAAGTTAAAAGATAATAACTTACATATCATTTTTACAACCGCCCACGAAAAGTATGCAGTGCGCGCCATAAAGGCTTCGTGTCTTGAATATCTTTTAAAACCAGTTGGTGCAACAGAACTGGTTGAAGCCGTTAATAAATTTGAAAAGACAAAACAAATTGCCTTTAATCAAAAAAAGATTGAGATACTATTAGAGAATATGGCAACGTCTGCTACTAATATTAATAAAATTGCAGTACCCTGTAACGATGGTTATGTGTTTGTAAACAGTAACGATATAATTTATTGCGAAGCTGATCTTAAATATACAAACCTTTACACGGTTAAAAATGAAAGAATTGTATCTTCGAAAAATTTAGGTGAGTTTGAAGAATTGCTAATGGCTAATCCATCATTTTTCCGTTGTCATAAATCATTTATAGTAAATGTAAATTTTGTAAAGAAGTTTTTAAAAGCCGATAGCCAGGTTCAAATGCAAAATGATAAATTAATTGATGTCTCTTTTAGAAAGAAAGATGAGTTTTTAAAACTGTTTGATCGTTTTTAATTTCCAGTAGCTACAGGATATAATATTCTAAAAGCATTAAAAATTGCCTGGTGCGAAATAGTTGCATGATCTTCCTGGGGCAAATAATCAAAATAAGCATTTACGTTTTTACTTTTTGTGCTTTTTATTTTTTCAACTAATAAGTTAGCATCTACTTCCATTACATGCGGGTTCTTTCCGGGGGCAAGCCCTTCTTTGCCAACACCAATATATATGTCTGTCTTTTGTAAGAAAGTATTTTGCAGGATCTCTGGCGTTTGTTGTAATAACGACCCATTATCCCACCATAAACTAGGACTGATAATAATATATTTATTGAAAAGCTTTGGTTTTTTAAATAGAATTTCTGCTGCCAGTAAACCACCTAACGATTGACCAATAATTGTTTTTGATCCATTAGCCTTATACTTCTTTTCAATAAAAGGCTGTAATTCTTTTTCGATGAAGGCAATAAATTTATCGGAGTGGCCTGTTGTAGGATAACTTTTTTTATCCTCTTCAATAGTTGTGGGATAAGTAAAATCCCTTTTCCTGTCAACTGTTGCAATACCAACAACTATGGATTTGGGAATACGGTTTATCCACGAAAAGGTATTGAATTGAACCAAACCCACAACATGAATAAAATCTTCATCTGCCGAGCCATCCAATAAATAAATTACCGAATATGTAGTGGTGTCATCCTGCTTATAACCTTCGGGTAAATAAACATTAAGTGTTCTTTTTTCTCCCAATTCGGCAGACTGAATTTCTTCAATAGTACCAAGTACAAATGGTTTTGATTTGTTTTGTGCAAATGAAAGTGTGCTTGCAAATAGAAATAGAAAAAATAGCGCTGTTCTCATTAAATTAAAGGTGTAAATGGTTTGTCGTTTCGCAAAGTAAAACTAAAAGTTGCGCCTATAAATACTCATAATTTAAGGATTACTTTTTATTGCTTTTTTTTGTTAAACTGATTTATTTTGTGTTTCCTGCAACTATATATGTATTGTCAGGTCTTTTTTTAACGAATAATTTATTTGTGGCATAGGGCGATCCGCTTAAGGTCAAGTATTCGGTTAAAATCATCAATTCATTAGAAACTATTTCTTTTTTAATAAAAGCTCTTTCGACATTTTTAAATGTTGGCCATCTTTTTTCGACTAACTCTTTTTCAAGCCCAACTTTAAGTAATTCTACAAATTGCTGAATTAGTTCAGGGTTGCCGTCAAATTTTGGCATAGTTTGCTTCAACATAATTGATGCTTCATGTTCAAAATCAATTAAATTATATACTGATTGTAATTCTCTTGAGTCATATGCATTCTCTAGCAGAATTATTGCTCCTTCTGGTGTTGTATTTGTAGCTTCGAAGTGATCAATGCCATGGTCAATTTTAAATTTTATTGTGGATTCAAATAATTCTCTGTGCGCTCTGCTCATTTTGTCGCGAATTACGCGAATGGTATAACCGCCAATTAACCTATTATTTTCAATAATTAACCAGTCTGTAATTTCGTTCTCGGAAACGCCGATTTTTCTACCGAGTTCAACGTTTTTTAAATTTGTTGGCACATTATTGACTATTCCATAAACAATATTGTCTTTGATTTCTGCTGCATCAAGCCAAATATGTTCAGTATAATTTCCATCGGTTAATTTTGTTTTAATTGAAAAGTAGGTCTGATGTGTTTGGGCGTTTTCTAAAGAGTCCTTAAAGTATTTGAGAGTATTCTTGGCCTTTTCAATTGCTTGAATCAATTGAGCATCATCCTCTTTTACTAAATAAACGTCTGGATTGCCAGAACGTCTTAAGAATGTTTTGTCTAATATCATGTTGCTTAATAATTAGTTCTACCTAATTTATATCGTAATAAACTTGGCTTATTCTAAAGTTCACTCAACAAAATACTTTCTTTCATGCGTATCCCTTTTTCATTTCTTTCAAGGCTTACACATTCAATTGTTGGGTCGTGTTCAAAAAATAATTTCCAGTTATTTTCTAAAGCTTTGTTTAAGATCAGTTCTTTTTCATGTATGGTTGCCAATGGGCGCATATCATAACCCATTACATATGGAATAGGGATGTGGCCTGTGCTGGGAATAAGATCGGCCATGTAGGCAATGGTAGTATCTTTATAATTTATTATTGGCAGCATCATGGCCTCGGTATGGCCATTTACTTCTAAAAATGTAAGGCCGGGTATTAATTCTGTATTACTGTCAATAAAATTTAATTGCCCGCTTTCCTGTATAGGCATAATGTTTTCTTTTAAAAAACTCGCTTTTTCTCTTGCATTTGGTTGCATTGCCCAATCCCAATGCTTTTTATTGCTGTAATATTTAGCGTTTTTAAATGCAGGTTCCAGCTTTGTTCTATCACTGTTATACTTTATGCTTCCGCCGCAATGGTCAAAATGTAAATGCGTCAATACCATATCCGTTATATCAGCGCTGGTAAAACCGTGTTTGTTTAACGATCTTTCTAATGTATCGTTACCGTGTAAATAATAGTAACCAAAAAACTTAGCATCCTGTTTGGTGCCCATTCCGTTATCAATTAGTATTAAACGCTTGCCATCCTGTATCAGTAAACAACGCATGGCCCAGCTGCACATATTGTTTTCATCGGCAGGGTTTAATTTGTTCCAGATGGTTTTTGGTACAACACCAAACATGGCACCGCCATCTAATTTAAAATGTCCTGAATTTATAGAGTAGAGTTTCATATCGTTTTATGTTTTAAAACACATAGGCACATAGATTTTTACTTTTAGTTTTTATTTAAGTAACACATAATTGAAGGTATGCTTCAATACTATGCGTTTCTCCGTTTTACTTAGTGGGTTGAATGATCTATGTTTCTATGTGATTAATTAGTTAATGGTTTATGCTATGAAGTTACGGTTTTGTTCTAAAACAAAAAACCCACCTGTTTTACCAGATGGGTTTTTATATTTTTTAAATTAATTTTTAATGTGTGATGATCACCTTCTTAACAACTTTGTCTGTTGGGCTGGATACTTCAATAAAATAAATTCCATCTGGTCTGTTGCTCAGATCAATGTTTATCATATTATTTGTAACGTTCTCCAGTTTGTTGTTTGAGATCAACTGGCCAAGTGGGTTAAAGATGCTAACACTTATTTTTTCCGGATTTGGTAAAGTAAATATTAAATTCACTAAACCACTGCTCGGGTTTGGCATTAAGGTTACGTTTGAGTTAAATACAGATGTATTTTCCTGGATACCAACAGTTGGTCTGCAGGTTATTTGAGGTAAAATAGCTAACTGCACTTTTGCATTTTTGTTGTAGCGTAATGTTTTCCAGTTGTTACTGTACTGTAATACCCAGCTGCTTGAATCGTTTGCTGAATGTGTTTTTGTATTACTGAAGATCTTAATTGAATCGGTTGGAGTACCATATGGTGTTTGTACCGATGCAAAGAATCCACCGGCCGGAATTTGTAAAGGCGTAGCGAAATCGTATTTATGAGGAATGATCTTGGTTGTGGTAAATGTATAAGTGGGCGAGCCACAATATTTAATGGTAACCGTTTTAGTGGTGTTTGCCATTATCTTACCAAGACTATCTGTTTTTTGTCCGATGAGCGATGTAGATCCCGGACCGAAAGATGCTGTTCCGCCATAAAGCTTACAAACAATTTGTGTTCCTAAAGCTCCTTTCGTTCCTAAACTGTCAAATAACACAATAACACTGTTTACTTGCGGTACCGGAGTATCACTATAAGTTGAGGCAGGGAAATATTGTGCAAATTCTTTGTCTTTATAACAATTTGTTCCTGTTAAGAAACCAGCGTAGCCTGATTGACAACCTAATACTAATGAGCTGTTAGATGCTGCGTAAGTTGTTAATGTATCGGTATTGTTTATCATGTTTAATGTATCAATACATACAGCTGGTTTAGGACAAACAGAAAGAGGGCCAACCTGCATTGAATATGTAGAAGTGTTTACTGTGTTTGTAGCAGTTAAATAAAGTGTATAAACACCTGCATTACCAAAAGTAATGGCCGGCGATGCTACGTTAGCATTTGGTGCAAATGTAACTGAAGTTGGAGAAGCACTCCAAACAAAAGAGGGCGAAGGGCCACCTGATGAAGTATTGTTTGGTGTTATTGGTAAACCAAAACATGGATTTGCAATATCAAAATTTGCTACGGCAGGAGCAGGAGCCGGTGGATTAGTTGAACATAAACCATGTGTTCCTAATAAATTTCTATAAGTACCCTGGCTCATTGCTGTTTGCATACGTGTACGTTGATCAGTGGTAAACATATACATACAAGGATCATCAGAATAATCCATAAAGTTCATTGTCATTTCACCATTAGGGCTTGTACCGGCACCACATTGGTTAACACCATATGGATGTGTTTTACAACCAAAGTTAGATGTTTTTGCTGTTGGTGTATCGTTACAAAAATCTGTTAAACAGTTACCATCTCCCCAAACGTGACGTAAACCAAGCCAATGGCCAAGCTCATGCGTTGTTGTGCGACCTAAATGATATGGCGATGAGCCTGCTGCAGAACCAATACTTCCGAAATAATTATGGCCCATTACAACACCATCTGTAGTAGCTGATCCGCCACCAGTAACACCTGGTAAAGTTGTACCGGCAGGAAAGGTTGCATACCCTAATAAACCATTTTGTAATTTACAAACCCACATGTTGCAATATTTTGTGGGATCCCAAATGGTTGCAGGTTTAATGGTATTGTTAATTTGTGCCGTAGTAAAACCACCTGGAGGCACAGCCGTAATACCTGTAATAGAGGTTGCAAGAATACGATCAATGCCGGGCTCAGTCATAACACCGCCGGTAGGATTTGTAACGGCTAAACACCATGTGATATTTGAATTAGCAATTGCAGGTTGAAAAACAGCAGGGCAACTTGTAACAAATGTTCCTGTGCCGGCAAAATCTGCATTTAAAATAGCGATTTGATCCTGAACCTGTGCCTGTGAAATATTATCACCAACACCAACTCCGCCTCCCGCATGAATAACGTGCACAACAACAGGGATTGTATAGTTGGCCATTTGAATTTTATTTGAAACAAGATAATCTTTATACTCAGCTACTTTTTTATTGAACCATTCATCCCATTGCTGTGAAGGTGTTTCGGTACCACAAGTACGTTGTGGTGGTACAGTGTTTTTTTCGTTTTGAGCTGTTAAACAAAGGCAGAATAGAGCTAAACCTGAAATAAGTAATTTTTTGATCATTTGGTTTTTATTTAGTTGCATAAATTTATGAAAAAGCAATTGCACCGCAAATTTTTTCACTCATTCAGAAATACTTTTAACTCATTTAACCTCTAAATTTTTTTAGATTAAAATCTTATCAACATCAAGTTGGGGAAGTTAGGGGATATGTTAAAAAAAAACCTCCCGAAAAGGAGGTTTTTAATGGTACAAAAAAGAAATAATTATTGTTTTACAACTTTTAATGTTTGTGTGATTTCATTGCTTTGGATCTTAACATAATAAATTCCGTTGGCTAAGCTACCAATGTTTAGATCTATCGCATTGTTGTTACTTTTGGTATCAGCAACAATGCGTCCTGTTACATCACTTACGCTAATTGTTTTAGTAGCACCGTTAGCCATTTCAATTGTAAAAATGCCACTTGTTGGATTTGGATAAACCAATAAAACAGAACTTGTATTTTGGTTTAAAGATAAACCGCTACAAACAGAAACTGCCTGGCTAATTGTATAAGTAGCTGTACAACCTAATGCATTAGTACCTGTTACAGTGTAAGAGGTAGTTACCGATGGAGAGATTGCAATTACAGATGCCGTTGCAGTGGTATTCCACAAATATGATACAGCACCGTTTGCCGTTAAACTGGCTGTTTGACCAACACATAATAAACTGGTGTTACTAACTGCACTAACACCAGGGCTTGGGTTTACACTAACTGCTTGTACTGCTGTAGCTGTACAGCCGGTAGCGCTTGCACCCGTTACAGTGTAAGTTGTATTTACAGTTGGTGAGGGCGCAATAGTTGAACCTGTTGCGGTTGTATTCCATGTATATGTTGCTGCACCGTTTGCAGTTAAAGTTACCGGTGTTCCTGCACAAACAGTTGTTGTGCCACTTGTAATAGAAACAGATGGACTTGGATTAGAAGTTACAGTAAATGCAGTTAAAGCATTTAAACAACCTAAAGTTGTGTACAATTCAACCCGTGAAATGCTGCCACCTGCTTCTGTCCACATATCTTTAGGTACAGTGGTTGATAAAGGAAATTGCATGCCAAGACGATTTAACGTTAAAGTATTGGTTCCTAAACTTGCAGTGTATGGACCAGCAGCGTATGAGTTAACATCATTTCTTACGCCTAATACACCAATAATCTCACCTGCATAAACCGGAATATTTACGAACATTGTACCTGTACCCACAACATTTTGCGCTAAGTATAATATATCAAACGTGTTTGTTACTGCTGAGTATAATGGCGGGGCTACAGGGAATTTAAGGATAGAAACACTGGCGTTACCGGTATTAGCATCCGTTGGTACCCTTACACCTGTAATTACAAAATCAACAGGGGCAGTAAAATAATAACCTCTTACATTGCTGCTTAACGTACTTGCTTGCGATGGCAATGTTAACGATTCGGTTGTTGTTGGCGCTAATTGGGCCGCATAATATACAGTTGCTGCTGTTACACTTGGTGTAGCAAAAGTGCTTCCTGTACCTACAGCGTTACCACCAAATGCATTGGCATACCAGCCAGTTTGTAAAGTAGAAGCGCCTGTTGCCGTTAATGTAGAAGTTAATGGAAAAGGGCCACAACCACCGGTACCTGTAATTGTTGGTGTTGGAGTCGTAACGCATTGTGCATTAACTGAAGCTGTCACTAACATAACAGATGCAGTTAAAGAAAATAATTTAAAGTAATTTTTAGTCATGTTGTTTTTTTTAGAGATTTATAATGAAATAAAGATAGGATATAAGTTTTTAGTCTAACAGCATTTTAGACCAAATCTTTTAATCTTATAAAAAAGCCTCTGTTTTTTTGAAGGTTTTTTT
>JACDED010000103.1 GCA_013816615.1 Bacteroidota bacterium | reverse complement strand
GTATAAAAGAATGAAAGAAAAAGAAATGGAGTTGTTAAATACTGTTCCGCCAAGTTTAACGCCATATTATAAAGAAAAAGTAAATAATTATTTTAATAGCGTAAATAAGTGATGATCCCAGCGAGGAACGAAACCTTGAAAATAAATTCGAGGCCGGAGCATTTAAGATTAGTAGAGCGTTTGATAGACGATGTGTGCCAGGTATTTAATGTGCACGAAGATTGCTATGGAAATATTTTAATTGCCGTTACTGAAGCTGTTAACAACGCCATTTATCATGGCAATAAAAATAACCCCGACAAATTTGTAAATATTGGTTTTCAAAATTCAGATAAACAATTAATTTTTTCGGTTACTGACGAAGGACAGGGATTTGATTTTTTAGGATTACCCGACCCAACGGATCCTGCCAATATTGATAAGCCAAGCGGCCGCGGTGTTTTTTTAATGAAAAATCTTGCAGATTCTATTCAGTTTGAACAAAACGGCAAAACCGTAAAGCTGGCGTTTAATAATTAATTTTCTTTCGGTTTATATATCCACTTAAAAATCTTAAAGATTTTTAAGTGGATATATTTAGCATAGAGCAATAATAAAATTCTTTTCCCGTTTAATTATTGCAAACAATACATAGTTAAATGAAAAAACTACTAAGAACATTAATACTTTTGATAACGGCCGGAAATCTATTAATGATCTCATCATGTAATAGAAAAAAAGGCTGTACAGATATAACTGCAAGTAATTTTTGTAAGGATTGTAAGACAAATGATGGCAGTTGTCAATATGAACAATCAGTATTGTATAAACATGTTTTTTGGTTTAACAAATCCACATCCGATAGCTTAATTGCACATGGTGTTAAAAAATTGTATTGCTGGAATATGACGAACGATTTAGTTCCTGCTAATGGGCTTAAGTTGCGATCAGAAACTTCAAGCGGATATTTTTTTAATAGTGCTCCATCTTGTGAGAGTATAAATATTCTTACACTTTCGTGGTATTTAAAAAAAGGAGAATCAGCAACACTATCGTTCCAGGTTATTGATTCAGCTATGCAGTACCCGCCAGAGATAACAACACCCCTTAGAAATTGGATCGGAACAATTACTATTTCTCCAGATGTTTGTACCACGACGCAATTGGTATGGTAATTTAAAAAACTCTATTTGAAGCTGAGCTTGTTTATTAAAATTAATTGGCCATGCCAAAGTATTTTCTGAGGCAATAACATCCTCTTTTAAAAGATCCATTTCTTGTTAACGTCCGTTAAAACGAGTCTTCCAGCCACAGCACAATTTTTTCTTCGTGTAACCCTGTGACTTCTTTACCCCTCATTTTCTAAAGATTCAATTTTAATCTGTTGATTTTCAAACGGTTTTGTAGCCCGCAACAAACCTACATATTTCTGCAACGCTGGTTAATGCATTTTTTTGAGTTTGGACACACCTTTGTAACCATAAACCCAAACCAATTAAAAACAAATAAAAAATGAAAACAATGATCCAAAACAAAACATTACTTCTAATGATAGTTGTAATGAGCCTTTTTACAGCATGTAAAAAGAAAGACAGTAACAATCCAGATCCTGCAACTCCAACTCCAACTCCAACGCCAACGGCATCTGCCCGCCTGGTTATTGATAATGGTGCCCGTGCTTTGCCTGTTGGCAACAACATCAGCTATACGGCTAAATTAATTAAAGCCGACGGAACTGTAACCAACCTATCGGGTGGTGTTACATGGACCTCCTCAAACGCAAATGCAGGAAGTTTTTCAGGATCTGTATTTACAGCAAGCGCCGGTGAAATAACCATCATAAAAGCAAGTTATACATTAGATGGTGTAACGTATACTGCCGAGGTGCCGTTAACCATTCAAATACCAAACACAAGCATTTTTGCCGTGTTGCCATCTGCTATTGTTTTCCAGGCAGGCTCAGAAACCATACCATTAGAAACTATTTACATTGGTAGCGGTTCCGCAACATATGCTTTTTCATCAGATAATACAGGCGTTGCTAATATAACATCTGCAGGCGTGGTATCATTTATTTCTGCCGGTCAGGCTAACATTACGGTGGCTGCAACTATTAACGGACAAACAAGCAATGTGATAGTTCCGGTTTTAGTAGTAGGCACACCTGCTGTTATATTACCGGTTGCAAAAGTTGTGGTAACGCCAAAAAATTTAGAAATGTTTAAAAGCGAAACACAACAATATGTTGCAAAAGCATTTGATTCGAACGGAAATGATGTTTCTTCAAATTATACTTTTAACTGGACAGTAAGCGCTAAAGATGCAGATTTTCCAATGTCTGTAAGTATTAATTCAACAGGAATGGTTACAGCAAATAATTTAGGCGGTGCTTATGTATCGGCTACAGCTGCAGGTATTACAGGCCAGGCAGAATTAACGGTAAATCCTGATACAGTAATTATGGTAAATCCATTCTACGTTTCGTTAGGTGGTTTTGATCCTATTACTTTTCAACCAAATCCAACAAGTCAAAACTTAACAGCTACAACTTATAAAGTTGATAGAGTTGCTTATAAGGCTGGACAGTCAAATTTCTTGAACCAAATTGCAAATCCGTCAAACCTTACATGGATGTTGCCTTTAACGGGTATTCCGATTATTGATAGCTTTTATGATATTGTTGATCTGACCAATCAAACAGCATCGGGCGTAACGGTAACTAAAAAGGCAAGTGCAATGACGGGCGGTTCCACCTTTGTGGTTGCTCATGTTCCGGGTACGGGCATTGAACCGGGAATTTCGGCTATTACCGTAATGCCATAACAATAATGGGTAGCCCGGAGTTTAAAACGTTAGCGTTACTTTGGTAATGCTTTCGTTCTCCAGGTGTTGAAAATATAAAAACACGGAATAATTTCCGTGTTTTTTATTTGTGAAAAAATCTCAAATTCACTGTTTTCGCTTTATAAAACAGATCTTTGGTAGTATATTTATACTTACTATTCCTCCTTAGTAAAAGGGGTGTTAGGGGATTAATTATATGCATTTATTTTCACGAATAGTTTTTGCCATAATAGCTGTGATCTTTTTGCAGTTAAATGCTCATGCGCAAAAGCCAACCAACAATGCCGATAAATTAGCACTTCAATATTACGAGCAAAAAGAATACGAAAAAGCCAACGCTTATTTTGAAGATCTTTATGATGCAAATCCTGAAGCCTGGTATGCGTATTATTTTAAAAGTTTGTTAGGTGCAAAAGATCTTTCTAAAGCAGAAAAAATTACCAAGCGTCAATTAAAACAAAACAGGAACAATGTTTACCTCTATGTTCATTTAGGCCGCATCTATAAAATTGAGGGTGAAGAGAAAAAAGAAAAAGAAGCCTACGATAAAGCCGTTAAAGAATTATTGGCCGTTCCGCCTTTTATTCAAAATGTAGCAAACGCTTTTATTGAAGATGGTTTATACGATTACGCTATTGAAGTTTATAATAAAGGAAGAAAAATAACCCCCGATTACCCTTATTTCTACGAGCGCGCTGATGTTTACAAACAAAAGAATGATCTTAGATCAATGATCAACGAGTATCTTGATGCGCTGGAGTTCAGGGATAGCGAGATCCAGGCGGTACAAGGCAATTTGCAAAATTCTTTAGGTTATGATGATTCGGAAGGGGGAATAAATAATCCTTTATTAAAACAAGAGCTTCAAAAACGCATTCAAAAAAATCCTGATAAAATTATTCTTTCTGAATTTTTAATTTTTATCCAAAAACAACAAAAAGATTTTGAAGGTGCTTTTGTGCAATCAAAAGCATTAGATAAACGTTTAAAGGAAGATGGTAACCGTATTTTTGAATTGGCAAAGATCTGCACTGCCAATCAACAATGGGAAACCGCAAAGCGTTGTTATGATTATATTATCGAAAAAGGCCAGAATAATTTGTATTACGATGCCGCCATTATTGATGGTATGAATGTAGAGTATCTTGCTGTTACTCAAAAAGCACAACCTACAAAAGAAGAATTGGCTGTAGTAGAACAAAAATTAGCAAGTGCTTTTGAAAAATATAAACAAACATCTTTAAGCGGACCGATAGTAAAAAACCTTGCCACTTTAAAAGCCTTTTATTTAAATAAAAGCAATGATGCTATAACGTTATTACAAGGTTTTATTGAACAACCAGGATTAGATAATTTAGCCAAAGCAGATTATAAAATTTTATTGGGAGATATTTATATGCTTACCGGCGAGATCTGGGAAGCATCTTTATTATACTCGCAGGTAGAAAAAGATTTTAAGTACGAAGCCATTGGTCAGGAAGCAAAATTCCGCAATGCGAAGTTAAGTTTTTATGCCGGTGATTTTCCATGGGCAAAAACGCAGGCCGATGTTTTAAAAGGCGCAACTACAAAATTAATTGCGAATGATGCTTTGAATCTATCTTTGATCATTACTGATGCAATTGGTGTAGATACAAATGATATGCCGCTGCGTTTGTTTGCCAGCGCAGAATTGATGGTGGTGCAGCATAAATTTGCAGAAGCCATTGCACGCATGGACAGCATCAATGTTTTATTTAATACAAATACTTTAGGCGATGATATTAATTACAGCAAAGCACAAATTTATACTTCATTAGGAAAATATACAGAAGCAGAAACTATGTATAAAAATATTTTAGAATATTTTGGAACCGAATTGTATGGCGACGATGCGCAATTTAAACTAGCCGAGCTCTATCAAAAAAATATTAACGATAAAGAAAAAGCCAAAGCTGCTTACCAGGATGTATTGACCAAATACCCCGGCAGCATTTATACCGTTGAAGCCCGCAAACGCTTTAGAGAACTAAGGGGTGATAATTTGAATAATTGATTACTACAAGGCGCCGAGAAGAGAAATGAACATCAGGTTTAATTTTTTAGTAAGAGACTGTAAATAATTATAGGGGCTTACAAACAAAAAAATACGCAAAGTGATTAGGTAGCCGATAAGTCATAAAAATAGAATGTAAAATAAAAACTTTTTAACTATGCTGAAATATTTAAAACAAATCTTTACTCCCTTATTTCTATTGATTATAATAATTACTTCTAATCAGATTTTGGCACAAAATCTTGAAACTAAAATAGACAGCTTGATTACAATAGAATTCAATGATAAAAACGGCCCCGGTGGAGTATTTATGGTTGCTAAAAACGGAAAAACGATTTATCAGAAGGCTTTCGGTAAATCCAATTTGGAATTAGATATTGATTTGACTTCTGAGAATGTATTTCAATTAGGTTCAATGACAAAACAGTTTACCGCAATAGCTATACTAATGCTGGAGGAACAGGGTAAATTAACCGTTGCGGATCCTATCTCCAAATATATACCAGATTATCCTTCAGGAGACAAAATAACGATACATCACTTGTTAACACATACATCGGGAATAAAAGATTTTACAAAAATGAAATCACTTCGAGATATTTCACAAAAGGAAATGACGCCTAAAATGATGACCGATTTTTTTAAAAATGAACCTGTTGACTTTATACCAGGCGAAAAATTTGAATATAATAATTCGGGGTACTTTCTATTAGGATATATTATAGAAATAGTTTCAGGAGAAACTTTCGAAAATTTTATTAAAAAACATATTTTCGAAAAAGTAGGAATGAAGCAATCTTATTATGCTAGTGACAGACAAGTTATTAATAAAAGAGCTTACGGATACCAAAAGAAAGAAAGTGGATATGTGAACAAAACTATAATTAATTTTAGCATTCCTTTTTCATCCGGCTCATTAATGTCAACAGCAGATGATATGTTGAAATGGCAAAATGCTCTAAATCAAAATTCATTATTAAGTGCTAAAAGCATTAAAAAAGCCTTTAACAAATACAAGTTAAATAACGGCGAAGAATTTACTTATGGTTACGGTTGGCATATTAAAGAAATAAAAGGAACACCTATAAGAGAGCATGGTGGAAGTATATTTGGATTTAAAACAATGGCTGTTTATATTCCAAGTGAGGATATTTATGTAATTGGATTGAGTAATTGTGACTGTCATTCTCCAACACAAATAACAAAAGACATTGCTACACTTGCTTTGGATAATTTAAGAAAATGAAAATTTCTAACACTTGGAGGTGTAACAAGAACCCAAACAGCGTTAACACCAACCTGAATTTTTTAATACTTTTTAATCTCTGCCCCCAATGCCTTCAACAAAGCATTTGCTTTTAACAAACATTCATCGTATTCTTTTTCGGGCTCGCATAAATAAGTAATAGCGCTGCCAACGGCAATAGACAAACGTTTTGTTTTTTGGTTATAAAAAATACTGCGTATGTTCACAGCCAGGGTAAAATCTTCGTTCTCATCAATTATTCCCATAGCGCCCGAGTAATTTTTTCTTTCAAAATCCTCAAATTCATCAATAAGTTGCATGGCCCTCAGTTTGGGCGCTCCCGTCATGCTTGCCATGGGAAAGGTAGCATCAATTATTTTTTCAAAGCTTGTATTTTCTTTTAATTTACAACTAACAGTGCTCACCATCTGGTGAACGGTTTCAAACGTTTCGATATTATATAATTTGTTTACGCTTACACTTCCTTTTTTTGCCAGTTGTGAAAGATCGTTGCGTGCCACATCTACAGCCATTACGTTTTCGGTGCGTTCTTTTAAATTAGTGTACAAGGCATTTTTTAATTCTTCATCTTCTTCTTTGGTATTTCCGCGTTTAGCGGTGCCTTTAATGGGTTTTGTATAAAGTATATTTTCTTCTTTTTTTAAGAATAATTCGGGGCTGGCGCTGATAATAAATTCATTATTTAATTTTACCAAACAAGAATAGGGCGCTTTGCTTAATTCATTTAATTTAAAAAAAACAAGCACAGGCTCTATCTCTGCATCATCTGCAAAAAATTCAATGCAATAATTTATCTCGTAAATATTACCATGCTGTATGTGCTCTTTTAATGCAATTAACTTTTTAATGTATTCTTCTTTACTTGTTTTTGGTATTAAAGCAATTGGTTTTTGGTCTTTAATTCCAGGTATAATTTCAATTTCTTTTTTTGCGGTTATTTTATAAAACTCTGGTTGAGGTTTTTTTGTTTGTGGGTTTTGATAAGGCAATAACACAAAACAATTTTCTGAATAAAGAGTTACAGGGCTAAGCTCACAGCAGATCACTCTGCCATCTTTTTCAGTAAAAATAAAGCAACTGTTTAAATTGTTAAAACTCATATTTACAGGCAAAAGTATGGTTTTATTGATTGTACTACCGGGTTTTTTGGGTGAATATTTTTTGTTTTATCCTTTTAATGACTAATTTTAATTAACTATATGAAAAAAGCATCTTTACTCATAACCTTTTTGTTTTTATCTGCTTTAGTTTCTGCCCAGTCAGCCGGCGGATTAAATTATTTATTAGATAACTATTCGATTATGAATCCTGCACGTAGTTATAACCAAATGGCAGGTCAGCAATACAATACACCCGATTATTATAATCACCCTGACTTTGGCAAGCTTACTTTTGATGCGCCATATAATAAAGAAGTAGTTGAAGTGCTTTCTAAACGTACTGCTGATGAGCGCTATTATGTAGATCTTACTGACCCTGCGTTTTTTTATATTCAAAAATCAGCAAAGCCTATTAATTACTTTCACCTGGGGCAGTGGCTTGCTATCGATCCATCTATTAGCCTACACGCGCCCGGAGTTTACAAGGCTTTACGTCAGCCTAATCCAACCGGGCTTAATTTTAATACTACTTCTACATGGCTCGAGAACGGATCCTCTCAATTATCTTTTAATAATTATAAATTAACCGTAGTAAATGGTGCGGGTATCTCAACTGTATACCAGGCTAACTGGGCAAATTACCAGGTTGGTAATTTTGGTGTTTATTTTACAAATATCTTCCCGAACATTGATATGAAAATTATGTTCAACGAAGGCTCAGTAAAATCTGATTTTATAATTAAAGCTTCTTTTGCAGGAAATAAAAAACTAATTTTTACCGATAATACATCTGGTTCCGGCCTTTCCTATTTTCAATCAACAGGGCTACTGGGAGAATATTTTATAGGCGATATTCTTGTTACAAACAGTTCTAATTTACCTGCTTTTACAATAAAAAAGGCAGATTCATACGATCAATCAGGCTCCAAACAACGATGGTATAATGCATATAAAATAAATGGTAATGCCATTGATCTTTTAATAGATTCGGCACAAATAAATACGCCGGGTATAGTTTATCCTTTAATACTTGACCCTTTGGTAACGGTTGCCGGCCCGGTTGCCGGTGCTGGAATTCTGGGCTCACTGCTTTCACCAGCAGTATGTTCGCAAAATCTTACGGTATCGTACCCTGGAGGTACAACGCCATGGGATTTTAGCGCTTCATGGGTTGTTCAAACAAATTTCTGTTGTTCATCTTTTATTGATTGCTGGATGTCGGAAGCGCAGGTTAGAATTAATTCTTCATGCGGTGGCCAAACACCGGTAGCTCCTAGTGTTTGGGTGTGTTTAGGATGCAATAATTTTGGTAACTGGAATCCTACACTGCCTTTTTCATCAAGTGGCTGCCAAAGCATGATGCAATGTTACACACCAAGTTGCCTGGCGCAAAATATGGTTTTTACGTTTAATTTAAATAGAACCTATTGCGCAAATACAAGCGGCTGCAACTGCTCATGGGCCACAAATGATTGTAGTTACTTAAATAGCTGGAATGTTACTTTGCAAGGGCGTAGTATGGAAGTATTAGGCAATACTGCCGGAAACGGTTCTACCACACAAGCGGCTACTTGTTATGGCTCTGTTACAATGAATCCAAATCCACAATATGGAATTACGCCACTGTCTTTTTTATGGTCGCCCGGCGGACAAATAACACCCACGCATACTTTTTCTCCAACCTCTCCCGGAAATAATGTTTTTACATGTAATGTTACAGACGCTTGCGGTACAGTAAGAGTAGCAACTTTTACTATTACTAATAATTGCGTTTTACCAATTGAGCTCAAAGATTACACGGCTTCGTATAATGGCAATCATACAAATATTAAATGGACAACTGCGTCGGAAAAAAATGCAGAATATTTTACTGTTGAAAGATCAATAAATGGTAGTGATTATGTTTTGCTTGAAAAAATTCCGGCAGCAATAAACAGCACATCGCAAAAAAATTATAGTAGTAAAGATTTTTCACCAAATAAAAAAGGAGTAAATTATTACAGGCTAAAACAATTTGATGTTGGTGGAAACGAGAAATTCAGTAAAGTTATAACTGTTGATATTTTTGAAGAAGTGCTGGAAGTGAAGCTAATTCCTAATCCAGCATCAACTGATCTTGATATTGAATTGTCGGATAATTTTATTGGAAAAACTGTAAATATTGAATTGCATGATATAATGGGCAAAAAACATATTCTTAAGCAAAATATTCACATCCATAGTGAAACAAGAACCACGCATCTTAATTTAACCGCGCTTCCAAAAGGCATGTATTTTGTAAATGTAATTACCGAGGACTTTACTATTTATAAAAATAAATTAATTAAGCTTTAATTTTTTTCAGACCTTTCCTACCCATTTATAATTAAAGAAACCCTTAACAATACTATAATTCCTGTTCAGTTTTTTAGAATTATAATTCTCGTAAATTAATTTAAGTTGATTCTCTGTTAATGTTAACGCATTATTTAAATTAATGCCCGCTTTTTGAATGTACCAGCTTTGGCACATTAAATTAATTGTTTTTTCTTCATTACTAATGCCTTGCTCAAGCATAGCGGCTTTAAGATTAACCGATTCAAATGCTGCGTTTGCATGTGGATGATCTAAACCAAGCAAATGCCCTAGCTCATGCGGAACTGTTCTTTTATTTGTGCCTGAAATAATAGAGTTAATATGTTTGGGATTTAATTTGATCAGCAAACCGCTAAAATCAGCCTCAGCCACATTATCATTGGTAATATAAGGGCTTATAGCAATAACCATCTTGTTATATATAGCCCTAAAAGAAAATTTGTATAAAGGTTTTACGGTTACAACGGTCTTTAATTCAAGGCCTCCAAATTTTCCATTGTAAACATTTTCTATTTGTTTTTTTATTGCCGCAGCAAGAATAAAAAGATTTAGTGGATGTTGCGATCTATTAATAAGAAAGATCTCAATATCTATCAGCACGGTATTCTCTTTTTTATTTACTGTAACCATTTCGTATAAAATTAGAAAATAAGCAGTAATTTTAAACCATGCATATTGGTTTATTTTTCGGCACTTTTAATCCTGTTCATATTGGCCATTTAGCTTTGGCTAATTATATGTTTAATTTTGCAGATATGCAACAGGTGTGGATGGTGGTGAGCCCGCACAATCCTTTAAAAAATAAAAATCAATTATTAGATCAAAACGATCGTTTGCATTTAGTAAACCTGGCACTTGATTTTCATCCGAATATTAAGAGCAGTAATTTTGAATTCGATCTGCCGCAGCCATCTTATACAATTAACACTTTAGTGAGATTAAAAGAAAAATATCCTGAGCACCAATTTAGTTTAATTATGGGCCAGGATAATTTGCAATCGTTTAATAAATGGAAAAATTACGAAGAGATCATTAAGCGCCATCATATTTATGTTTATCCTCGTCCTAACTGTAAGCCAAGCGAGTTTGATACACATCCAAATGTTCATATAACCCAGGCGCCTTTAATGGATATCTCTTCTACATTTATAAGAAACTCCATTAAAGAAAAAAAAGATATCCGGTTTTTTCTTCATCCAAAAGTTTGGGAAGAAGTTGATACTATGAATTTTTATAAGAAATAATCGATTTAATTTTTAACCGCATACGCACATAGGGTTAGAATTAAATTAAATGTAAAAAAACAGTAGGGTTGAAGCAAAGCTTCAACAAACTATGTATAAACTACAAATAGGGAGGCAAAGAAACTATGCAGATCTATGTTTCTATGTGGTTAAAACTTACCGGCAAATTCCGTTATCAGCTTAAACACATCCACATACTCCGTCAATGGTAATGTTTTTGCAACATCAAACACATCATGATAAGCTTTTATCCCGCCTAAAGTATAAATAAAAAAACAAGGCACACCTGCCTCCGAAAACCAATAATGGTCGCTGTTTGAGGCCTTGCCTCTTTTTTTGATCTCTTTTAGTAATTGCTTTTCTTTATTAATGCTTTCCAACATATTGAATTGTTTTTCAAATGTATAACCATTCACAACCATAATTCCATCGTCACCGGTTCCTAAAAGATCAAGATTTATTAAAAATTTTATTTTTGTAAGGTCCATCACTTTACTTTCTACAAAATAATGCGAGCCTAATAGGCCGGCTTCTTCGCCCGCAAAAAATATAAATACGGTTTTATATTTTGGTGGATTTTTTTGGTAATATTTTACAAGATTTAATAATACACTCACGCCACTGGCATTATCGTTAGCGCCCGGAAAATAAGTTGCTTTGCCCATGCCCCCTAAATGATCGTAATGTGCCGAGAAAACCATCATGGTATCGTTATTTATTTTGCCAGGAATAAAAGCGCAAATGTTTTTATTAATATACTTTGTAAGTACTTTGCTTTCAATATTTACATCAATAGAAGCCGGTAAGGTTTTGCTGCTTGTGTTTAATAATTCAACTACCGCTGCCGCAACGGAATTTGTTGCAACGCTAAAAGTTAATTTTTTTTTAATGCGAAGTGTTAACGGAACGGTACAATGTTGAGCAACATAAGTAATGCTATCTTTTTTTTGTAATGTGTATTTTCCTTTTAAGCTGCCGCTTTCGGGACTTATTATGTAATCAACGCCCGGCTTTAAAAGTTTATTATTGATCTTTACGTTTACTTTTCCCGGAAAAGTATTTACATTAAAATCAAACCATTGAAAATAGCCTGTTGTAAAAAAAGGCTCTGCTTTATTAGCCTTTAACTCGCCGGCAATATATTTAGCAGCAACATCCAAACCGTTGTTTAAATAACCACGGCCAAAGCATTTTTTTGAAGTTAAATATTTTATTACTTCACGCGCATAAAGCGTATCCTGCGAAAAAGCCGTGCTATAAGTGAATGTAAAGACAAGGAGAAGAAAACAGAACCTCATTAACTGAAACGTTTTTTAGTTACCGAAAAGAAAAGATTTGCTACTTCACTATTGTCTTTCCACTCATAAAGGGTTTTTAAACTGTTGAGGTAAATTTCCGCATCGCGCCAATTCTTTAAGGTATTTAATTGTTCAACGGCAATATTGTACTCTGAATTATTTTGTTTAAATAATTCATTAATAAAACGGAACTTATCATTTATGCCAATTAACATTGGTTGTACGTTTTTTGACTCGTTTACATCTCCGGTTTCAGGCTCAATTTTTGGTTGAAGAAGCTCCGGTTTTTCTTCATGAATAGTAACTTTAGTTTCATTTTTAAGCTCTTCTGTCTTTTTTGGCAGTTCTTTCTCGCTTACCTTAGCATGAATACTAAAACTGGGAGAGATCTCTTTATTTATTTTATTGTATTTGTAAACCGCTAAGTTTTCCTGTATTTCTGTTAATTGTTTTTGTAGTTTTTCACAACTGTCTACCGATGGCTGGATGGTCTCATCTACGAATAGTTCAAGGGTTGGAGTAAGATCATTGATCTGGGTCTGTATTTTATGCAAAATCTTCTCTATCATCATCTTTTTTTGTGAATATTTATAATTAAATATAATTTGATTTTGCCACATCTTACACTACTTTTAAGTTTTGTTTTTAACGCCTTTTAAACAATGTTTTTAGAGAATAATAATAACGAGCGCAAACGTGGGTGGATAGAAGTTATTGTGGGAAGCATGTTTTCCGGCAAAACCGAAGAGTTGATCCGTCGTTTAAAAAGAGCGCAGTTCGCAAAACAAAAAGTTGAAATCTTTAAACCCACCGTTGATACACGTTATGATGAATTTAAAGTAGTTAGTCACCAGGGCATTGAGATCATGAGCACACCGGTTCCATCGAGCGCTAACATTTTATTATTGGCTACAGATGTAGATGTTGTTGGTATTGACGAGGCGCAGTTTTTTGATAATGAATTGCCTTATGTGTGTAACGAGCTGGCCGATAGAGGTATCAGGGTTATTGTAGCAGGTCTTGATCTTGATTATACCGGCAAGCCTTTTGGGCCTATTCCTAATTTAATGTCAACCGCCGAATATGTTACAAAAGTACACGCTATTTGCATGCAATGTGGTAATTTAGCTTATGTGAGCCATCGTAAAACAAGCGAAGAAAGCTTGGTTCTTTTGGGCGAGACAGATAGTTACGAGCCTTTATGCCGTAACTGTTTTAATAAAAATTTTAAAAAATAAAAACGCTGTATGTATAACCTGCAACAAATAGCAGATATTGGGAACTCAAAATTTATTGGCGGCACCAATAATAAAGTAAGGGTTTTTTTAAATGATAGCAGGGCTTTGCAATCACCTGTAGATACACTCTTTATTGCTTTAAAAACAAATCGTAATAACGGGCATAACTATATTCCTGAGCTTATTGAAAGAGGTGTTAGATCTTTTTTGATACAGCAAAATGAATTTGATGTTTCTAAATTTAAAAATGCAAATGTTTCTTTTTTGATTTCAGCAGACCCTTTAAAAACAATTCAGACGCTGGCGGCCTATCATCGTAAACAATTTACTATCCCCGTAATTGGTATTACCGGTAGTAATGGTAAAACGGTTGTAAAAGAATGGTTGTACCAGCTTTTAAAAACTAATTTTTCTATTTGCAGGAGCCCTAAAAGCTATAATTCGCAAATTGGTGTGCCATTAAGTGTTTTAAATTTAAACCATACACACACACTTGCTATTTTTGAGGCAGGTATTTCTTTACCAATGGAAATGGATGTATTGGCTGAAATTATTTCTCCAACAATTGGCGTATTTACTTCTATTGGCTCGGCGCATGATGAAGGTTTTGCGAGCCGAGAACAAAAAATTAATGAAAAATTAAAGCTAATTTCTTCTTGTGATAAAAAAATAATTAATGGCTTGCATAAACATCAGCTTACGCCTGAAATTTTAAAACAAGCACTTATAGTTTCTGAATTTGATGACGCCGATCTAAGAACTAGCTATGTAAACGATACGCTTGAACTAAAAGGCCCGGCGGCAGATCACCATTTTAAAATTCCGTTCTCAGATAAAGCTTCTGTATTAAACACTTCCACTTGTGCAGCAGTGTTAATGCAAATGGGTTTTAAAGAAAACGATATTGCTCAACGAATACTTTCATTGCAGCCTGTTGCTTTGCGTCTTGAAATTAAGAACGGAATAAATAATGCGCTGATCATAAATGATTATTATAATTCAGATATTGATTCGATAAAAATTGCATTAAATTATTTATCACAACAAAACCGCAGGGTAAGAAAAATTGTTATCGTTTCCGATCTTGAGCAATCAGGAATTCTTGCAAATAGTTTGTATAAACAACTGGCAGAATTATTTTCTCAAAATAAAATAGATCTTGTTGTTGGTATTGGTAAAGAAATTTCTAATCATAAACCTTTATTCAAATCCAACTCTTTATTTTTTGCAGATACACAAAGCTTTATTAACCAGTTTAAAATAATTAATTATCAATTCAGCGAAGCAAGTATACTTTTAAAAGGCGCGCGAAGTTTTGGTTTCGAAAATATAAGCCGCTTGCTTCAATTAAAAAGCCACGATACCGTTTTTGAAATTGATTTGAATAAATTAATTAATAACGTTAATTATTATAAGTCGCTTGTTTCATCGAATGTAAAATTAATGTGCATGGTAAAGGCCATGGGCTATGGCAGTGGGGGAGCAGAGATAGCAAAAACATTACAGCACATTGGCGTCAACTATTTAGCGGTCGCTTATGCCGATGAAGGAGTAGAGTTGAGGCAATCGCAAATTACCTTACCAATAATGGTAATGAGTCCGGAAGAAGATGCGCTTGAAGATATTATCAATTACCAATTAGAACCTGAGATATATAGTTTTAAAGTGCTTAACGCATTTGTAAAAAAACTGGATGCCTTAGGAATAACAGAGCCATATCCTATCCATTTAAAAATAGATACAGGTATGCATCGCTTGGGTTTTGAAGAAAAAGATCTTGAGAATTTGATCTCAGAATTAAAGAATTTCCCGCAATTAAAAGTACGTTCTGTTTTTTCGCATTTGGTGGGGACAGATAATGCAGCGCTTGATGATTTTACAAATGAACAAATAAGGATCTTTGAAAAAACATATTCCGCCTTTGAATTAACGTTAGGTTATACCGTTTTAAAACATATTTGTAATTCGGGCGGCATAAGCCGTTTTAAAAATGCGCATTACGATATGGTGCGTTTGGGCATTGGCATGTATGGCATTGGCGTTCATGAGGAAGAGCAATCGAAACTGGAAAATGTTGGAAGCTTAATTACCCGCATTAGCCAGATAAAACAAGTTGACAAGGCGCAAACCGTTGGTTACAACCGTAACGGTAAATTAGAAAAAGATACAACAATAGCTACTATACCAATTGGATATGCCGATGGCTTTAGCCGAATGTTAGGAAACGGAAACCACGGTGTTTATATTGCTGGTAAATTTTGTAAAACAGTTGGTAATATTTGTATGGATATGTGCATGGTGGATATTACCGGCATGGATTGCAAAGAAGGCGATGAAGTAATTATTTTTGAAAATGCCGAACAAATAAATAAAATGGCTGCCGCTTTAAATTCTATTTCTTACGAAGTGCTTACCAATGTTTCTGCAAGAGTGAAGAGGGTGTATGTGCAGGAGTAATTCTCACTACGGCATTTTAATGATCACTAATTAAGAAGTATATCTTAAATATTTGAGCGCCCGGGCGGGCTTCTTCGGGCTCAGCTTCGCTTCGGCTTTTTTGCCCTTCGGGACAAAAAGAGCTAAACCCTGCGCATCCCTGGCGCAAATCAGTAAAGAACTCGTACAGTTACAGTAGTTTAAAATCAGCTATTACTATTTTTAATAATAATGGGGTTGACTATTGCATTGTAATTTTTGAGTTTTTTCCAGTATAGTATTAACACTACCGCTATGAGATCTAATACAACTAATAAAACACTTCCTTCAGGACCAAAAACACCACCCGTAAATAAATTGTCGGGCATATTCACACTAATTATAGTTGCTTTAGCAATGTTGCCACTCATAGCAAAACCAAAAACTGAACCTTGAATTAAATTCCATGCAAAATGTATCCCGATCGACATTCCCAAGCGCCCTGTTATTAAAAACGGTAAACACATCATCATTGCATCAAACATAAGGTTGATTGTTGAAATAAGAGTTGCTCCGTTATTTCCTAAATGTGCTAAGCCAAATAACGGAGAGATAATAAACATCATAAAAATGGCTCTTTTTGTAGGGTCTTTTATAATTGTTTTTAAGGCCTCGTAAATTATATAGAATAGAAAAGCACGAAAAAACAACTCTTCAATAACACCTCCTATAAGTAAACCATACATCTCTGAAAGAAACCCTTCTAAAAATGAATAATCAGGAGCACTCGTTACAAAATAATCTACAAATTCTAAATTTTCGCTTAGATACATAATTATAAAAAAGAGAACTAATTGAATAAATGATATAAATGAACCAAAAAGAAAATCATTGATCCAAAGCTTATTGATCTTTAAGCCATATTTTTCAAATGAAGATCTATCAAGAAATTTTATTTGTATAAGTAAACTAAGTATAACAGAAATAAAATAGATTGACCCGGATAAAACCCCTCTTAAAAGACTTTGGTTTAAAATTTTTTGCAGTCCCATTTGCAATGGGATGTTTATTGCAAAAGCGATTAGTAAAAAAAAGGATCAAACGCCATATAGGACGTATTTTACCGATTGAATTGAAAATAATTATATTTTTAGTCATAGGAAAAGTTGTTAGTTTCTCCTTAGACGATCAAGAACCTCATTATGTTACATTATATACTCACTTTATGGATTATGGCAATTTGATTGACTGAGATCCAGCCGTTTAATTCGTCTATTTTTTTTTGGTCAAAGCAACTAATAACAAGACCTATTGTGTTTTCACTACCATTAGTTGTTCTAATCATTTCTATGCTTTTGATTTTCCGGAGTCTTGTTTGTCCGGAAAATATAAATTCGATCATGTCACCACAGTTAACCTCACCATCAATAATTGCTCCGGCAAAAATAAGTCCCCGACCAGTTATTTTGAAGCTGTCTGCAATTTTATATTTAGCTGTCGGTTGTTTCATGTCATACTAATTAGTGTTCTAAATTATACAATAAGTGATTGCGATTAGTTAATGATGTTAAATATGCTTTATTTTTATTTAAACGTTTAATTCCTATAACTGCGCTATCCATTGCTTGGTCTATTG
>JACDED010000207.1 GCA_013816615.1 Bacteroidota bacterium | reverse complement strand
GATTATATTTGCGGTTTTTATTATGTACCAGTTAATGAGCGGTGAAATGCAACCTTTTATTTATTTTCAGTTTTAGTTGGAAGAAAGCAAACATATTTATTTTAAAGGATTGAATGGTTTGCGTTTTTTTGCGGCGTTTGCAGTTATAATAACGCATATTGAAATGATCAAATACCAAATGGAATGCCCGAATATATATAAAACTAAAATGGTATTTGAACTGGGTGGTCTTGGTGTTATTTTCTTTTTTGTTTTAAGTGGCTTTTTAATTACCTATTTATTATTAAAAGAGAAAGAGCAAACAGGAACGGTAAATGTGAAAAAATTCTACCTAAGAAGAATATTACGTATTTGGCCATTGTATTTTTTTATTGTGCTTTTAGGTTTTTTTGTTCTGCCATATTTTCACTTTATGGAAATTCCATATTTTGCAAAGTTTAAGGCACATCTTTCAATGATCAACTTGTTTTTATTTTTAATTATGTTACCTAATCTTGCTTTTGCCATTTTTAAGCCGGTACCGCATATTGGGCAATCGTGGAGTATTGGAGTTGAAGAACAATTTTATTTGTTATGGCCCTGGGTGGTAAAAAAATCAAAAAACATTTTAAGAACCTTATGTGTGATCGTTGTTTTATTAATTGCAATTAAAATAACAGTTCTTTTTATTTTTAAGGCCTATCCGGCAAATACAAGCTTATTGGTGCTTAAAAATTTTGTGGCCATGTTAAAAATAGAAAGTATGGCAATTGGGGGAATGGGTGCATGGATGGTATTTGAGAAAAAATATTTTCAAAGAATTTTAAACAATTTTGTTTTGATCGGAGCAATTATTTCTGTTATTATTATGATCTATTTTACGCCAGTAAAAATTCAAGACGCGGCTTTTTTAATTTATTCAGTTCTCTTTTTACTGATTATTTTAAACGTTTCATTAAATCCTAAGTCTTTTGTTAAACTTGAAAATAAAGTTTTTGTTTTTCTTGGAAATATCTCTTACGGCTTGTATATGTATCACTTAATAGTTGTGGCGGCTTTTATCGGATTTTTAAAATACACAGGTTTTACTGTTGATAATTCGATTGTTTCACAAATTATAGTTTACATTAGTATTACAGGTTTAACTATACTGCTGTCATGGCTTTCTTACCGTTATTTTGAATCATGGTTCCTTAAGATCAAACATAAATTTACTGTAGTTAAAAGCGGAAGTTTTTAAGTTTTACCGATTATTTAGGAATGCTACCAGTTAACAAGAAATTAAGCGGTTAACACGCTTTAACGTATTCACTTTTAATTCTTTTGTAAGTTTGTAATGTAAATGAAAATGTAAAAACACGAACGGGAGAATTTTTTGTTGATGAACATGATATTTTACATGTTATTATGTACAATGTTTCAGTTGATTATGAAGATGCTGTAGACAATTTCCTGGTAATGAAAAATCTTACAAATAATAAGCCTTGTTTAAAGTTGATCGATCTTATAAATAACCCTCATTTTGAGAGTAAGGCAAAAAAATACATTAAAAACAAAGAAGTGCAAAGCCTTACCATTGCCCGTGCTGTGTTAATAGATAATAATGTAAAAAAAATATCGCTTAATTTTTTTCTCAGGTTTAATTCAGGAAAAGTAAGAGCTAAATTTTTTACAGAATATGATGAAGCCATAAACTGGTTAAAAACATAGATGATCAGGTATTTGATTTATTAGTGTTCATTAAAATTTCGAGAATCTTTTCAGGGATCAGATCAAAATGATTTAAATTAAAAGGTTTCACCAAAAAATCTTTTGCACCAATTGCTTTACATTGTGTAACATATAAAGGGTTTATTGTGGTAGAATATATAAATACCGGTATAGATTTAAATAGGTTATTGTTTGATATTTCCTGCAATGCTTCATAACCGTTCATTAATGGCATATTAAAATCAGTTAAGATCAGGTCTGGTAATTTTGTTTTATCATTTTTTAAAAATGCAACCAGTTGTTCACCATTCTTAACCATATCTACTTTGTAAAAACAAGTGTGATCTTCAAAAGTTTGCTTTATAGTTTCTGCATCATCCTCATCATCTTCTGCAATAAGAATGTGAAGCCTGTTTAAATTTGTTTCTACCATTAGGTTTTTATTTATTTTTATGCTGGCAGGTAAATAATAAAAGTACTTCCCCGGCCTAAACTGCTTTGAACTTCTATATGGCCGTTATGATTCTCAATTATTTTTTTACAGATCGCCAACCCAATACCCGTTCCTGAATATTCGTGTGGTAAATGCAGGCGCTGAAAAATTGTAAATATTTTTTTTAAATATTGCTGTTCCATCCCAATCCCATTATCGGAGATACTGATTTTATAATAATTTAATGAAGGAAATTTTTCGTCAACGTGATCCACGATCTCGGCTTTAATATCAATAATAGGGTTAACGTTTTCTTTACTGTATTTAAGCGCATTTATGATCAGGTTTGCAAACAGTTGTTTCATCTGAAAATGCGAAGCTTTAATTATAGGTAGAGCCGCAAAACTTATTTGTGCCTTTTTTTCGCGGATAATTAGTTCAATATCGTCGCAAACTTCTTTTATTGTTTCATAAATATCAATATTTGTTACGTCAAAACGCCTGGATGTAGATCCTGAATAGATAACAAGCGCATCTACCAAAGAATTTAATCTTAATGCACCATCATAAATAATATTAAGGTATTTTGAGCTTTTTTCATTCAGATCATCGGATATTTCTTCTTTAAGTCGTCCGCCATAAGAAACTATTTTGCGTAAAGGTTCTTTTATATCGTGTGAAACAATATGTACAAACTGTTCAAGATCACTATTGGATTGGTTGAGTTTTCGTATTTTTCTCTCCAGTTTTTGTTGATAACGCTCAATTTCTTCTTCATGTTTTTTCTTTTCTGTACGATCGGTAACTATGATTCCAATTGCTGGAACATGAGGTTGCAGGCTGGTAATGGATATATACACTGGTATTTTTACCCCGTTAGCGCTTAGAAGTATTTCTCCTTTGCAAAAACCTGTTTTCAGGCCCTCAAGTAAAGATTGGAACTGGCCAACCGAAAACACATAAGAATTAAAATAGGTGCCAATTAGCTTACTGCTCGGAATATTTAAAAGTTGAGCAAAGTACTCGTTACAATATAGTATTAAGCCATCTTCTGAAATACTGATGGCACCTTCTCCAAATTTTTCTATTAATACGCGATAGGTGTAGTCAATATTTTCTAAAGCATAAATATCCGATCTTCCTTCTTTGTTTAAAATAAATGCATCAATATTGCCTTCTTTAATGGCATCAACAATGCTGTTTGCTTCTAATAATTCATCTTCAAGCTCGGTGATGCGCTTGTTTAAAACTGCAATTTGTTTTGAAGCATTTTCCTGGTCGTTATTTTGGGCTGATATCAAGTGCATTCAGTACTTTTTTTATGTTCGACAAGTCTCCCAAAATTATTTTTTGTGGAGCGGGTTCTTTTTTTATTAATGTTGGAGTTGCTATAATATGATTTGCCGAAGCGAGTTCTGGATTTTGTGAAATATCTATAATATCCAGTTCAAATTTTCCTGGCAAATAACCTTCGCAAATGTCTCTTAAATTTTCTATGGCGTTAATAGATTTAACCGACATTCCCGAAATAAACAGCATAAAGATGTAATTGTTTTCGGCAACTGCGCTTGTATTATCGGAAATTGTATTCACTTAGTTAAGTTGTTTTAAGGGCTTAATATTTAATCCTACAAGTACTTTTTCTTCGTTAGATAAATCGCCGATTATTTTACGGATAGGCTCGGGGAACTTTCTTACCAATGTTGGAACAGCTAGTATTTGATCACCTTCGGCTAATTGCGGATTTTTTAAAAGGTCAATTATTTCAATAGAGTATTTACCTGCGAGGTTCTCTTCGGCATATTTTTTTATATTACTTAATGCCTTTATCGATTTGGGTGTGTGACCTGCTATATAAAGCCTTAACTGCCACTCTGCTTCCTGTTGTTTCATCTTGTTTTTTTTGTTTTTTTTGATGTAGGCTTTATTATTTTACTTTCATTATATAATTTTTCCTGCAAATTCTCTGTTGTTTTTAAACGTGTAAGCTCATCTTCAACAGATTCAAATTCATTACGCAACGCTTCAATATTTGCTTCTAATACCTTACGTTTGCGGGTTATTTCGCGGTCTTTTCTATCTAATTCATTTTGCAATTTAAACGCCGTTACTTTTTTGCTGATCGCATTTGATTTCCTGGCCGAACCTGTTAAAATGCCTTCAGGCCCAAGTTCAATATCAAGCAATTCAATTCCTTTACTTGAAATAACAAATTCCCTTACCTGGTTAGAATGACCCATGCCTCTTGATTTAATGATATAAACACCCCTGTTTCTTTCTCCTATACCTTCCATATCTCTTACAGTGATCCAGGTATCTACCAATGAGGAAATAGAATCTTCCACTATCTCAGTTAATTTAGTATTTGCCCGTTGTTGGCTAAGCGATGTAAATAATGCTGTAACATTATTTATTTTTAAAAGATCTATTAATCTTACCAGCATTGATTTTACTTCACCATCACTTCCAACTGAAATAAGGTTACTAATAGGGTCAATTACAACTGCCGAGGGTTTAAAATCCCGTATCAGTTTTCTTAAGGTTAATAAATGCAATTCCAAACCATTTAATGAGGGTCTCGACGAGTGAATCTGCAAGTATCCATTCTTTACATGTTGTTCCAGGTCAATACCAATAGAGCGCATGTTGCGTATTAATTGGTAAGGCGATTCTTCAAAGGCGAAATAAAGAACTTTTTCTTTTCTCATGCACTTTTCATTTGCAAAATAGGCGGAAATTGTGGTTTTTGCAGTCCCGGCTGTACCTGATATAAGAATGTTACTGCCTTTATAAAAGCCACCCCCTATAAAC
>JACDED010000206.1 GCA_013816615.1 Bacteroidota bacterium | reverse complement strand
GTTATAAGCTTTTGAAATATCGCGCCACTGGCTTCTGTAGTTTCCGAAAAAACGGTAATCACCTTTATAATTTCCGGTATTTGCAGGATTTAAAGATAAGGGTGAGAAATAGAATTGACTAAAATGAATATCCTGCGCATTCACATTTTTGAACAACAAAAAACAAAATAAATATAGTACTGTTTTTTTCAAGATCTATCGTATCAATTTAAATGTGCCGGTTGTGAGTAAGGCTTCCTTATCAATATATGTTTCTGCAGAAACCTGGTAAACGTATGTTTCCATATTTTGCGGTATACCATTAAACATACCATCCCAACCAACTTTAATATCAGTGCTTTCAAATAATAATTGACCCCAACGGTTAAACACCCTGAAATAATTTAATTTCCGTATTCCCCAACCATCTACATAAATAACATCATTGGTTCCATCCCCGTTTGGTGTAAATGCTGTAGGCACATCAACACTGCTTTTTGGAAGGATCTCAACTGTATGTGTATTTTGAATACGAAAACAACCTAAATTATCTGCAATGGTTACTGTATACGTAATATTAACCGTTGAATTTGAAACCGGGTTCGGACAATTTGTACAGCTTAGGTTTGTTGGTGGACTCCACGTATACGTAAAATTACTTCCCGAATTATTATTAAGATACGCTAGCTGTCCAATAACTATTGCCGTATCCCATTGAAAACTTAATGGCGCCTGTTGAATATTAACAGCATGTGATGTGGAATTTTTACAACCGTTGGCATCTGTTACATTTAAAGTATACGTTGTGTTAGAAGTTGCAGTAGCAATTGTAGAAGCGCTATTTACACTGTTAACACCTGTTGTTGGAGACCATGTGTAAGTATACGGACCGTTAGCCGTAACCGTTGAACTTAAAACAAATGGTGTGTTGGCACATGTATCTTTTGCGTAAGCCTTAGCATTGGGTAATGCGTTAATGGTCATATTTTTTATAGCAAGACCTTTACAATTATTTATTGGATCGGTGATATTTAATGTGACAGTATAAACGCCTGAATTAGTGTATGTATAGCTTGGATTTTGAGTATTGGCGGTTCCTCCGTCGCCAAAATTCCAACTAAATACATAGCCGCCCGAGTTAGGTGTTTGATTACTGAATTGATCTATTAAGCCAATACAATGGTTAAAATCTTTTAGCACAAGTTCATTATTCCTGTTAAAATCGCCATCAATTTTAACTACCTGAACAGTGTGCGTTGTAGCAAACCTACAAGCATGTAATGAAGAATAATATACAAGCGATACAACTGTTTGTCCGTTTGGTTGAGGATAAGAAGTATAACTATGTGTAATACTTGAAGGAGAAGATCCTGCATAAAGTTTCATCGTATCTCCATCGCCGAAGCCCCACACCCATGAATATAAAGTAGATGTATCTTTTACATTGAAGTTGATGGCACCACCAAGACAGACAGTATACTTATCGAGATTAAGATCTGCCTTTACACCAAATATTGAAATTGTTTTAGTAATAACGGCAGGACAACCATTAGGCGTAGTAACAGTTAAGGTTATTGGAATAACACCTGTATTTGTGTAAGTTGCTACAACTGTATTTGACTGAATAACTGGGCTACCTGTATTTAAATTCCAGGTTGGTGTTAATGAATAAGGAGAAGAAGAAGTTGAAATAAATGTTACAGGTGAACCCGAGCAAACATTATTTCCTCCCGTTGAATTAGAATTTGTAAAGGTAAAATTAGCTGTAGGTGTAGTTTCTGCATTCAGTGTAACTACCCCACTACTTTTACATCCACCTGCATCAATAATATTTAATGTAGCAGTAAAAGCACCACCTGATGTATAAGTATAAGCCGCAGTATTAGAAGTTGTGGCTAAAGAAGCACTTGGTACACCATAACTAAACGTGTAGCTTGCATAGCCTGAAGGTGCCGTAAATGTTACTGTTTGAGGCGCGCATAAGAAGTAATCATTAGGTGTTAAGGCTGCACTAGGATTATTAACCTGTATAACAAGTGGCTTAATATCAGTACAACCCTGTGAGTTGGTAGCTGTTAATGTAACTGTAAAAGTTTGGCTTGGTATCGTTGCATTTAAATACGTATGCGATGGCGCCGTTTGGTTTGATAATGGTGATCCATCACCAAAATCCCAGGTATAACTTGTAATTGGATCGGGAACCTGTGAAGTTAAATTAACCATTTGCACTGTGCCGCTTGATAAACAAATTGGATTGGCACTAAATGTAAAATCAGGGCTCGCACTACTAATACGCATCGTATGCATTGTTGTATCAATACAACTATTTTCATCTTTTACCATTAAAAAAACGGTATGCGTTCCGGGTGTTGTAAAAGTATGCGTCACAACGGCAGCCGTTGTATCATTTGGAGGTAAATTATCAAAGTACCAAACATAACCTCTTCTGCATCCTATTAGCTCATCCACCGAAGGGGATCCATCAAACGTTTGACTTACACTTGCGCAGCCAACAGCCGTCAAATTAAAATTGGCCTGAATATCCCTAACGGTTACCAGCATGGTGTATGTATGCGGGGTACAACCATTTGGGCCATTCACACTGATCAGGGTTGCAGTATAATTTCCTGACGCTGCATACGTATGAATTAAAGTACTGGAAGCATTACCTCCCGGATTACCGATAATATTAGCTACCGGCGAACCGTCACCATAATTTAAAGTGGCACTTACCGCATCCTGTAAATAAGAATAAAACTTAACAACCTTTCGTGTGCCTGCATTACAATTGGTTTCGTACCGTGCCTTTGAAATAGGGCCTTTGACCAAGACGGATTGTGTTGTTGTGCCGACGCCTTTACAGGAATGCAGATAACCACTCATTGTAAAAGTATGCACTCCGGGATGCGTAAAATTCCATTGTGGATTTGGATTGTTAACGCAACCTGAGAAAAAGCCATTATCACTTTCTACATGCCAGTGTTGAATGGTTGGTGTAGTTGTGGGTGAAGTATTCGTTATTATAACAGGCTGGTTCCAACAGACCGTATTTGGCGATACTGAGAAACTAACGGTTGGCGGGTTGACGACATTAACCGTATCAATAAATGAAGTATCAATACAGCCCGTTGCTGTTTGAATAATTAAGTAAGGTGTATAAGTACCGGGAGAGGAATAGGTGAAAGTGGGATTCACCATAGGCGGCGGAATATTACCGGTAATTATTGTTGCCGGATTAGCACCATTATTCCAGGTATAACTTGTGATTGGATATAATGGTAAGTGTGTAAAACTTGAGTCTCTGAACTTAACGACTAAAGGTGCACAACCTTCTTTTTTATCTTTATTAAACCATGCTGTTGGCCGTCTTATTGTATCAAAAGAATATACAGTTGCGGTAGAAATACAACCATTTGCAGATTGTACAATAAGACTTACCTGGGTTGGAAAAATATTAAAAATTGTGTAAGGATTATTACTTCCTTGAACAAAAGTAAATGTAGGATTGGCAAGTGTACTTGTTGATGTACCTACTCCGTTAAAAGTTGTCCATGTATAGGATACAGCATTAGATGAGGACAAATTAATATAAGATGCTGTAAACGTGGGGCTACACGTAAAAGAAGGTGGCGTATGTGTAAAATTAGCTACCACCTGCTCTACATAAATAGTTTTGGTTTGCGCAGCGGTACATGGAAAAGATCCTGCTGTAATATTAATTGTATAAATACCAGGCGCCGTATAACCTGGAAAAATACTGCTTGTTGTTGGCCCCGGCCCTGTTGTTAAAATTGTTGGCGATGGAGCAGCTCCAAAATTCCAAAAGGTTGTAGGCTGATTAGTTTGAAAAGAAAAACTAAATGGTGTATTTAAACAAACTGTAGCAGGAATGGTAGTTTGTAAAGTTGGTTGAGATACTGTTACAGGTTTAATAGCTGTAGCACTACAATTATTATTATCGGTTACAGTTAAAGTAACATTATAAGTGCCGGGTGTATTAAACGTAACGTTACCGGGAGTTTGTTGCGTTGAAGAAGCCGGCGCACCACCCTGAAAACTCCAGTTATATGTTAAACCACCACCTAACGGTGAACCGGTAACACTATTGCTTCCACTAAATGCAGCAGTAAAGGGCGCGGTACACGATGATAGGGCTAAAGGGTTTGAACTGATAATAACTGTTGGCGGAGCAGAAACATTAACTGTTCCTTTAACAATATTAGCGCCACAACCATTGGCATCAGTAACCTGCAATGTTATACTATAACTACCAGGTAGTGTATATGCGTATGTTGGATTACAATTTGAAGTATTTTGACCACCATCACCAAACGACCACGAACAATTTGTGAAGGAAGTCGGGCCTGTACTTGTATTGGTAAAACTAACTGTTTGAGGAGCACATTTTATTGTAGGTACTATGAACGTAAAATTTGCCGTTGGCGGCGGATGTAAAATTATAGTTTGCGAAAAAGTACCAACATTGGTAACAACCGTTACAACTGTTGTACCCGGAGTTGTATATATATTAGAAGGATTTTGTAATACTGAAGAGCCGTTACCAAAATTCCAGGTATAAGAAGTAGCACCGGCAGGAGCTGTAAAACTTATAGTTGCAGGTACACAGGCAACGGTTTGACTGGTAGCTATCTGAGAAAATGAATTGTAGATTGCACAAACCAAAAAAAGAAAAATTAAATGTTTTATTTTTTGTGTGCGCATTATTGGCAGAAATTTTATAAATTTGGTATTCAAATATAGTTAATTAAACTTAAAATATATCTGATACCTTGAAAAAATTTCTCTCCATAATTTTATTTTTTAACGTTTTATTTTTTTCTGCACAGAAGAATATCAGCAGTGCGAATAGTTCATCTGTTCAAAATATGATAACTACTTTAAAACATGATACTTGTTTGAACAAAACATTTTCAATTGTGTTTTATGTGGTACTTGATAGCGGACAGTTAC
>JACDED010000102.1 GCA_013816615.1 Bacteroidota bacterium | reverse complement strand
GATATCCATGAATGCGTAATATTGGTTGTTGGGTTAGCAACTGCCGTAACCGTTGTTACTGAAGATAAATTACACGTAATATTTTGGTTCAAAGGGCTTACTGTAGCACTTGGCACTCCTAAACTCTGCGTAACATTAAATGTTTGTGTACTGATACAACCAGCGGCATTAATGCCTGTTACTGTCCATGTACCCAGGTTTCCTGAGGTGAAGGTGCCTGTTGGTCCACTCTGCGGAGCGGATACGCCATTGGTCCATGAATAAGTATATGTACTTGGGTTTACATTAATAACAACAGTTGGTTGCGCGCATGTTACAGTGTAAGAACTTCCTCCCGGCACAAGATTAAACGATATTGGCGGTGGCGCAGGATTTATTGTAAAGCTCGTTGTAGTGGAACATCCTCCTGCTGCTACGATGGTTGCGTTATAAACGCCGGGTGTTATGTTGCCACTTGCAGAAGTTTGTGTTGGCCCGGAAATACCATTAGGTATTGGCGACCATGTAACAGTGTAATTAGGAACGGGTGTTGCCGGTGAAAATGTTAATCCTAAATTAAATGCACTAACTGTATTAGTACATGTTGTTTGTGTTACAGTTGGTGCTGCCGAAGGTTGTGGGTTTACAGTAACGATAGAAGTTGCAGTAATTGTTTGAACAGCATTGTTACTATTTAAGCCGGTAATGTAAGTTGTGTAAGTTGTAGTAACCATAGGCGTAACCACAAAACTTCCGGTTGTATTTGATATAGCGCCTGGATTAAGCGAAAATGATGGATTACTTAATGCTGCAAAATTTACCGGCACAATAACTGCATTGGAGCCTGCGCAAATTTGATAATTTGGATTACAATTCGGATTACACGATAGCGAAGCCGAACCTAAAGATTGAAAAGAAACCAACGTACTTACCCCACTATAATTTGAGATACAAATAATAAATTGCTGACAAGCATTTACAGCTAAAGGAGGTTCAAAATTACTTGCATTTCCACCAACAGCCGTTATGTTTGCAGGAGAAGCTATTCCGGTTCCTCCCGAGGAAGTACCATTCCAGTTACATCTGATCGGTGGTATGGTATTACTCATAATTTGATTACAGGTTGCTGATGAATAAGGCCACATAGCCCAATCATAAAAACCAACCTGCGGATTTGTACTATTTCCTGCACCAAAAGCAAACTCTAAGTTTCCCGCATTACCAATGGTGATTAATAACCACTGCGGTACATTTTCTCCCGAAAGCAAACATCCTGAATTTGTTGATGCTGGATTAGTTGTTGGATTACTAATATTGGAATTAGTAGGGATATCATTTACAGCTCCGTTTCCAGAAGTAGGATAAAATGTAAAATTCGGAGTTGTACATAAAGGAATTGCGTTGATACAATCTGCATTTGTTTGTGCGTTTATTTTCAATCCAATAAAAATAATCGCAAGTAAAAATATAATTTTTTTCATGTTATAATTATTTATCTGGTGATTAAATTATTGATAGATTCAAATACTTTATCAGAAGTAATATTCTTATAAACCTCAACTCCTTTATCATCAAAAACACTATTACTATTTGATACACCAGAAAGATCTATATTGTGTAATTGAATTAACTTTGTTGCCCCGTCTTTAGTTAATATAATAGATGCGCTTTCGCCATCTTTATTTATTGCTACACATACAATACCTTTTAAGCCGCCCTTTAATTTGGCAAACTCATAGATCTTATATACATTATTAAATTGTTTATTTGCTTCACGCGAAGCGGCATCATCTGCCGACCAAATATTAATAGCAATTAACTTATTCTCGGTTATAATTTCCGGATGTTCTAATTCGATTGCTTTTTTAACTTTCGAAAAAAGACCTGATTGTGCATTTAAAAAAACTGATAATGCAACCAATAAAAATGTAAGTGTAAATTTTCTCATGCTCTAATTTAACTAAAAAAATTAAATAATTTAAAAGCCCCGTCTAAATTTAGACGGGGCTTTTAAATTAATAGATTAATTTATTTTAACGATAAATACTTACGTTACCTTTTTTGTCGTATTCAGTACCATCTTTACCTGTTGCTTTAATAGTATAGAAATAAGTTCCTACAGGCATATCTTTTCCTGAAGCAGTTTTTCCATCCCAGGTAATGTTTCCTGTATTACTTGTAGTTTCGTAAACTTGATTACCCCAACGGTCAAAGATATAAGCATGAATTTCACTCACATTTTGAACTTTTAAGAAGAACACATCATTGTTTCCATCACCATTTGGCGTAAACACGTTAGGCACTTCTAATTTAGAAGGTAATTCAACAGTTATTACTTTAATAACAGTATCCATACAGGTCCCTTTTACAACATACATAGTAACGCTATATGTGCCCGCATTGGTATAAGTTGTAGTTGGTGATATATTTACATTAGCTGTTACCGAGCTTGTTCCGTTACCAAAACTCCAGGCCGTTGTAATACTTGAACTTGGCGTGGTTGATGATGAAGACGCCGATGAATTACTAAAGCTTACATTTAAGGGTGCATACCCTGTTTGTGGGCTAGGTGTAAAATCTCCTGTTAATGAACCGTTAATTACAAATACTTCACCTGGTGTAGAACAACCATTAGCCGGATTAGTTACCAATATATTATATTCTCCTATTTGATTCACACTAGTTAAAGATGCAGTCAAAGTACTGAAAGAAACACTTGGCACAGCTGTCCATGAATAAGTAAATCCTGTAGTTACTCCACCCATAATAGGATAAATTGTAGCTCTTGTAGTTGCTAACGGACCACAATCTAAGATAAATGGTGCCGGTGCAACCGGATTATTAACAATAGGATAGATCCTGTTATCAATAATTGTTTTAGTTGTTACAGCCGTACAACCGTTATTCAGATCTATTACAGTTAATGTATAAATCCCCGGTGTATAGGCAATATAAGTTGTTGTGTTCGAGAATGTGGGCTGAGGTGAGGGTCCTTGCCATGTAACCGGAACCGCAGCTAAAGGATGGCTAAACACACTGTTTGTTGAAGCGCTTGAACTGTTGTTGGTTAAGTTAATGGTTGGCGTAGTACAAGTAATAGAACTTGCGCCCGGAGGAGTAATAACCGGAATTGGCGGCTTGGTGTCCTGATAAATAGTTAGGGTTTGCGTACTCTTACATTTATTAACATTATCAGTAATAGTTAAAGTATACGTACCTACTGTTTGAGTACCAACGGCTGTGGTTGTAAATACCGTCATCGTATCATTTGGCAATTGCCCTGCAGGAGGCCCTGCAAATGCCCAGCTGAAAGATGTATTGGTATTTGTACTTGTACCCTGTAATATAGTTTTATTTGTATAACAGCTTAAAGTAGGTGTAACTGCCGCTGCACTTATTTGTGGTGCAAATGTGTTTTGTATAATTGATACCTGAACAACTGTTTCACAATTGTTTGTATTATCATGTACAATTACAGAATAAGTACCTGGTATATTTACAGTATAAACAGCAGATGAGCCAACAGTATAAGTTGGGCCTACAAAGCTTGGAGGTAAAACAGTATAGCTTACAGGCCCACCCGTTGGAAGGCTGGTAGATGAAGTATACGTATTTACGTTAGAGATATTAATAGATGTTAAGCTGGTAGTACCGCAACCAATTGTAAATTGTTGAGGACTTGTAACTGAATAACTTGGGAAACCCGACAATGAAGCAATAGTAAGGGTTTTACAAGTACTACAACCATTAATATTATTCGTTAAACAATTCGTGTAAATACCGGGAGCAAGAAACTGTTGAATAGAAACCGTTGCATTACTTGTTGCTGCACCAGGAGAAAATGGAGAGTACCATGCAAAAGTTATATTGCTCATAGTACTTGTTGTAACAGCTGTAAATGTTGCCGGTGTACCTGCAGGACAAATAATGTTTTGCGATGTAGGGGTAACAGTTGATGTTGGAACCGTAACATTAATACCAATAGTAAACACAGAGAATGAACTACAGCCTGTAGCCGGATCTGTTATTGTTACCGTATATTGTGCCGGATTGCTAAACGTAACATTTGAGCCTGTTGCAGTACCACTTAAGCTGACCCATGAATAGGTAACGGCTCCTGCTGTATAATTACTTTGAGCAATATAATTAATTGTTGGATTTGTACATGTAATACTTCCCGAACCTGTAACGTTTGTGATAGCTAATGTTGGAATTGGCGGTGCACCGTTAATGTTTACAACTGCTGAAGCTGTACAGCCTAATGGATCAGTTGCTGTAACAGTTACAGGGCCTGTACCAATTGTATAAGTGGCTTGGGTTGTAGTACTATTAAGTGAAACAGGTGTAGGCGACCAGACTATTGTTGATGCCACAGAAGCTGAACCCGCTGTGGTACAAGATGCAATGGCAACCGTGCCACCGCAAGGTGCTTGTTGAACTGAAGCAACTATTTGTGGTGCCGGTGTAATAGACACTGTAATGATACGAATAATTGGTTGGCATGATCCCGGAGGATTCATTGTTAATGTGAAATTACCCGAAATATTTGTAGTATAAGTTTGATTTGTATAAGCAGGTGTTGTAAATGGAGGGCCTACACCCGGACCAGCCCATTGGTATGGCCCTAATCCGCTTGGAGCAATAATAGTAGCACCAGATGAACCACAAGTTGGTAAAGTAATAGAGGCTGTACCCGCAGCAAATGATTGGTTATTTCCAATAATAGTCATTGGACCGCATTGCGCGTCAAAATAAACATAACCGTAATGGCCAGAAGCTGTACAATCTGAAGCAATAACATCAATAGTAATGCTTTGACCAATATAAGCAGTTAGGTCAATCGAACTAACTTTCCATTTGTTGTATACCAAAGAGCTTGCAGAGGTTGCAGGAGTACCAGCAGGTGCATTAAAATACGCAGGTAAATTTGTACCAGACTGAGCACACTGTGTACTTGGCGCTGAAACTGTAAAGTTTGGACAAGGAATAAGTGTATTTGCAGTTGCATTTGTTAAGAGAATTTGGAATGCACCCGCATCACAACAAGTGTGACCCGTTGAGAAAACTGAGATAAACGCAAACTGGAATAATGCATTACTTGAACTAACAAGGAATGTTTTAGACAATTTCGAAATTGAATAGTTGTTAATGTTACTGTTAATCCTGATAAAATTAGTTCCGTACATATTTGGAATAGTAGGATTAGCTGAAGGACCAGCATTTGCACCTGTTCCGAAAACAGAATAAATAGGGTAATTACCACTGATAACAGGATCAATATATCCTGAAGTAGGTGCTGTAATTAATTCGCACTCAGTTGGAGCACCTGTAAGCGGGGGTAAATTACAAGAGTTGTATGGAGACTGGTTCAGACCTGAACTAATTGTCCAACCATTGATCTGGTTAGCAGTATTAACTAGTCCGGCTGCTGAACCTTCAAAATCTTCGTTAACGCAAGCAGCAACTGCCATTGTTTTAACTGAGTTATAAGTTGAGTTCTTATATTTAACAAGTTTTGGAGTAATGCCATATTTGGCACTAACATAAACACGTTTTAATTGCCACATTCTCACTTTAAATTCTTCACCTAAAAATCCTTCTGAAATAGCAGAATTTCTGGCGGCAGACTCATCAAAACCAGCCAAAGAATCGGCAGTAAAGACGTAAGTGTAAAATGGCGGTGGTGTTTGAGCTGTTTTATTTGTTTGAGCAAAACTTGCCTGGCAAGCTATTAACAAGGTAAACACAAACAGTTTAATCATTTTTTGCATTTTTTTCATGTTTTAAAATTCTAATTAAGGTTGTAAATATAACTCGTTTAGTTTATTTTAACAAATGGCATCAACATTCGTGCCAAACTCGCAAATATTTGTTAAAATTTAGAATTTTTTGCTCGTTTTTTTGATGTTAAAATTAACTTACCTTTGAATTTTATACATTTAAATTATGCAATTATTACACAATAAAGTAGCCCTTATTACAGGTGCAACCCGCGGTATCGGACGTGGAATAGCTCTTAACTTTGCTAAGAACGGAGCAAATATTGCTTTTACTTATGTTAGCTCTGACGAAAAAGCAAAAGCCTTTGAGTCTGAACTTCAAGCTCTTGGAGTAAAAGCAAAAGCTTATAAAAGTGATGCTGGTGATTTTAAAGCGGCTGATGAGCTGGTAACCAATGTAGTGGCAGAATTTGGCACTATTGATGTTTTAGTAAATAACGCTGGTATAACCCGCGATACTTTATTAATGCGTATGAGCGAGCAACAATGGGACGAGGTAATGAATGCCAATCTTAAATCCGTTTTTAATTTAACTAAGGCAGTTCAACGCCCAATGCTTAAAGCTAAAAAAGGCTCAATTATAAATATGAGCTCTGTAGTTGGAGTAAAAGGTAATGCCGGCCAAAGTAATTACGCTGCTTCAAAAGCGGGTATTATTGGCTTCACAAAATCTGTTGCTTTAGAATTGGGTTCAAGAAACATCCGTTCTAACGCAATTGCTCCGGGTTTTATTGAAACTGAAATGACAGGTGCTTTAGATGAAAAGATCGTTCAGCAATGGCGCGATGGCATTCCATTAAAACGTGGCGGCACAACCGAAGACGTTGCCAACGTAACTCTTTTTCTTGCAAGTGATATGAGCGCCTATGTTACCGGCCAATGCATTAATGTGTGTGGTGGTATGCTTACTTAATGAATTAATTTCAACTAAAATTGTTTTCAAAAATAATAGTTAATAGTCCCTGGTATTTTTTTTTATTAAGCCTTTGTCTTGGTTTGGCAGTGGCCCTTCTACTCTATTACAGGAATAAAAAAAATACCGACGTTCCAAAAAATGTTACCCGGCTATTATTTATTCTACGCTTTTTAAGTGTCTCGTTAATTTCTTTATTTCTTCTTTCAGTTTTTTTAAAACAGTTAAAGAATGAAACTCAAAATCCCATTATTTTGGTAGCCATTGATAATTCATCATCAATGATCATACAAAAAGATAGTTTGGAGATACGGAAAGATCTTCCTGAAAAATTAACAGGCTTCAAAAAAAATATCTCTAAAAATTTTGAAGTAAAAACACTTTTATTTGGCAATAAGACAAACAGTTCAAAAGATGATCCTTCTTTTAATGAAAAGGAAACAGACATTTCTAATTTAATTGCCGAAATAGAAAATAATTTTTCAAACCAAAACATAGGCGCATTGGTAATTGTAAGCGATGGTATTTACAATAAAGGCGCTAATCCAATTTACTCTTCCGAAAAATTAAACTTCCCTGTATATCCCGTTGCCATTGGTGATACAAGCGAGGTGAAAGATGTTGCCATTCAAAAAATAAATCACAACCAGGTGGCTTATTTAGGAAACATCTTTCCGGCAGAAGTGATCGTTTCTGCAAAAAATTTTATTGGTAAAGAAGTAACTGTAAGCTTATCCCAAAATCAAATTGAAAAAGCAAAACAAACCGTAAAGATTACATCTGATAATTTTTTAGCAACCTGTAATTTTACGTTTAACGCAAACACAGTTGGTATTTCAAAATATGTAGCGCGTGTTACGGTTCTAGATGGTGAAAAGAACATTTTAAATAACCACCAGGCCTTTATCCTTGACGTAATAGATAATAAAGAAAAGGTTTTATTACTGGCCACAGCGCCACATCCCGATGTTGCTGCAATAAAAGATGCCATTTTAAACAGTACAAGCTTTGATGTTGAATACGCTTTGGTTTCTGAATTTAAAAAACCTATCAAACCTTATAGCTTAATTATTTTGCATGGTCCCTTAACCAACAACAGCAATCTTATTATTGATTGTAAAGCAAACAACATTCCTTACTGGATCGTAAATCCCGGTTCCTCAGAAAATTTACCAGGCATTAAAATAACATCTGCTTTAAATAAATTTAATGATGCTGAATCTTATATAAATACATCTTTTGGTTTATTTACAATCACTGATGAATTAAAAAAATTCACAAAAGAATTTCCTGCCATTAAAACTTTTTTCGGAAATTATTCTTTAGGTAATGGCAGCAATGCTTTAATAGATCAACGCATTGGCGTGGTAGAAACCGATAGCCCGGTTTTATTTTTTACAGAAACAAACGGAGCTAAAAGTGCTATATTTATTGGCGATGGTTTATGGAAATGGAAAATGCGTGACTATGCAGAACATACAAATCACAATTTATTTAATGAGTTAATAAGTAAGGCGATCCAATATTTAGCCGTAAAAAGTGATAAGAGTTTTTTTCGTATCGTTGCTCCAAAAACAATTAACGAAAATGAGAATATTGAAGTTGATGCAGAAGTTTATAACAAGAGTTACGAATTGATAAATGAGCCTGATGTTACATTAATACTCTCTAATCCCGAAGGAAAAAAATTTAATTATACATTCAGTAAAACTTCCAATGCGCATAAATTAAATATTGGCTTATTACCTTTTGGCGAATACAAATACGAAGCTAAAGTAAAAGTTAACAACGAGCTTTTTGTAAAGCAAGGCATCATCGTTGTGAAAGAAATTGTTTCTGAAAAGATCAATACAGTTGCCAATCACCAGGTGTTAAATGCAATGGCAAAACGCACAGGTGGCAAATTATTTTATAAAGACCAATTAGATCAATTGGAAAAAGAAATTTTAAAGAACGAACAAATAAAACCTATCACCTACTCCCAAAATAATACTACTTTATTGATAGATCTTAAATGGTTATTTTGGATAATTTTAATTTTTCTCACCATCGAATGGTATTTTAGAAAGCGTTACACCTCCATATAAATTCAAATTATGTTAAAAAAGATCTGCATCGTTTTTATGGCATTTTTTATTACTTCATGCTTCCAATTTTGCAGTTTAAAGCAAATAAAAGATGAATCACCGGTTGTTAACGTAATACAAAACGACACCAAATTTAAAATTAACCTTCCCGAAGATCATTCCAGCGGGCAATTATGGCAATTAGGCGAAAACTATGATCATACAAAAATAAAAAATTGGGGAGCCGTTTGGCATGGTGTGGAAAAAGGAATTGACTTCAACCTGGAAGCCTTATCAACAGGACAAACCACGCTCTCACTTATTTTATGGAAATATAATGATAAGGTGAGTAATAAAGATTTTATTGTTAATATTATTAACAAATAATTTTCATAATCTCGATCCAAATGCTATCTTTACATTGCTAAAAAACACAATTAAATTTTATTAAAATGAGTAACCAAAATGTTATTCGGTTCAACAATACGAACCGACAATTTTACACCGAGTGTAAAAAACGCGTTGATTTTTACTTCCGAGACAATAATCTGAGTAAAAACGGTAATATGAACATGTACCTTAAAACAGCATTTATGTTTGCTGCTTACTTTGTTCCTTACCTATTGATCACTTTAAACGTTTTTGAGAGTAAATGGGTATGGCTTCTTCTTTCTGCAGTAATGGGCTTTGCAATGGCCGGTATTGGTCTTTGCGTGATGCATGATGCGAATCATGGCAGCTACAGTAAAAACACCAAATTAAACCGTTTCCTGGGTTATATCACCATTAGCTTTTTAGGTGGTCACTCTTTAAACTGGAGGATTCAACACAACGTAATTCATCACACATACACAAATGTGCATGATATTGATGAAGATATCGCTCCTCCCGGCTTCATGCGTTTTGAACCGCATGCTAAACACAAGTGGATCCACAAATTACAATTTATTTATGCCTGGTTCTTTTATGGTATGATGACCATGATGTGGAGCACCACAAAAGATTTTAAACAATTAAACAGATACAGTAAAGCAGGCCATTTAAAAACAGCTAATACTACTTATGCAGCTGAATTAGCCCTGATCATCGTATCTAAAGTTGTTTATTACTGTTATTTATTACTTCCATTCTTACTTGTAAAAGAAATGACCTTTTTAAACTGGTTCTGTGGGTTTGTTGTGATGCATTATTTAGCCGGTCTTATCCTGGCTATGATCTTTCAACCGGCACACGTAGCTGGCGAAACTGAGTTTCCATTACCAACAGATGAAGGTAATATTGAAAATCACTGGGCTGAGCACCAATTAAGAACAACTATGAACTTTGCCACTGGCGATCCTATTTTCTCATGGTTAGTGGGCGGTTTAAATCACCAGGTAGAACATCACCTGTTCCCAAACATTTGCCATGTGCATTATCCAAAAATTTCAAAAATTGTAAAAGAAACGGCTAAAGAATTCAATCTGCCTTATCTTGATAAAAAGACCTTTGTTGGCGCCCTTTGGTCGCACGAACAAATGCTATGGAAATTAGGCCGCGCGGCTTAACAATTCAATAACACTATTCCAAATGGGCTTTACTAAAAATAAAGCCCATTTTTGTTTTCAATAGTTCTGTTTTCATTTCCAAAAAAACTGTAACTTCGGGTTGATTTTTAATCTCAATCATTTATGGAAAAATTTGATGTTACAATTATCGGCGGTGGTCCCGGTGGATACGTTGCTGCAATTCGTTGCGCGCAATTAGGAATGAAAACTGCTTTGATAGAAAAATATCCTGCCTTAGGCGGAACTTGTTTAAATGTAGGTTGTATCCCCTCAAAAGCTTTATTGGATTCGAGTGAGCATTTTCATAATGCCTTACATAATTTTAAGGAACATGGTATTGATATCGACACGCCAAAACCAAATATCAAACAAATGATAGAGCGTAAACGCGGCGTTGTAAAAATGACGGTTGACGGTATTAATTTTTTAATGAAAAAAAACAAGATCACTGTTTTTACCGGGCATGGAACTTTCCTTACAAAAAATCAAATTGAAATTTTAAAAGCAGATGGTTCTAAAGAACAAATAGAAACTGCAAAAACAATTATAGCTACAGGCTCAAAACCTTCTTCACTTCCCGGAATTGAAATTGATAAAAAACGTGTTATCACTTCTACCGAAGCATTAGAATTACAGGAGATACCGAAACATTTGATCATTATTGGTGGTGGTGTTATTGGGCTTGAATTAGGAAGTGTTTACGGCCGTTTAGGAAGTAAAGTAACCGTTGTTGAATTCATGGACCGTATTATTGCGGGCATGGATGGTTCTTTAAGCAAAGAATTACAACGCGTACTTAAAAAAGAATTAAGCTTTGAATTTTTAACCAAACATAAAGTTACAGGCACTAAAGCAACTGCCAAAGAGGTAACCGTTAGTGCATTAAATTCAAAAGACGAAAAAGTAGAAATTAAAGGTGATTATTGTTTAGTTGCTGTTGGCAGAAAACCTTACACTGATAATTTAGGTCTTGATAAAATTGGTGTAAAAGTAGATAACCGTGGTAAGATCGAAACGGATGATCATTTACGTACAAACATTGAAGGCATTTATGCTATTGGCGATGTAATTAAAGGCGCTATGTTAGCGCATAAAGCCGAAGAAGAAGGTGTATTTGTTGCAGAACACATGGCAGGACAAAAACCACACATTGATTATAATTTAATTCCTGGTGTAGTTTATACTTGGCCGGAAGTTGCTGCGGTTGGCTTAACCGAAGAGCAATTAAAAGAACAAGGGAGAAAATATAAAGTTGGTAATTTTCCGTTTAAAGCAAGTGGCCGTGCCCGCGCAAGTATGGATACTGATGGCTTTGTAAAAGTATTGGCTGATGAAACAACTGACGAAATTTTAGGTGTTCACATGATCGGTCCACGTACCGCTGATATGATCGCTGAAGCGGTTATTGCCATGGAATATAAAGCAAGCGCAGAAGATATTTCACGCATGAGCCACGCACATCCAACATTTACAGAAAGCATGAAAGAAGCGTGTTTGGATGCAACAGGTAAACGCGCAATACATATTTAATACACCGTCATACTGAGCGGAGTCGAAGTATGAATTAAAACAAATAAAAAAATGAACACTCCAAAAGTTGGAATTATAATGGGCAGCAAAAGCGACTTGCCAACTATGCAAGCCGCTGCTGACATCTTAAAAGAGTTCGATATCGAATTTGAAATTGATGTTGTATCTGCTCACCGCACTCCCGAAAAAATGTTCGAATATGCAAAGAACGCACACATGCGCGGCTTGCAGGTTATTATTGCCGGCGCCGGTGGTGCTGCACATTTACCGGGCATGGTGGCTTCATTAACTCCACTTCCTGTAATTGGTGTTCCCATAAAAAGCAGTAACAGTATTGATGGTTGGGATAGCTTATTAAGCATTGTACAAATGCCAAATGGTGTACCTGTTGCAACTGTTGCGGTTAACGCTTCGCAGAATGCCGGAATTTTAGCAGCACAAATTTTAGGCGCATCAGATAAAGCTATTCTTCAAAAAATGATCACTTTTAAAAACACATTAAAAGAAAAAGTGATCGAAGCGAGCGATGCTTTGAAAAGCAGCAGCCCTAAAAAATATCTTTAATTAATTTACATTTTACAATGGCAAAAAAAAGTAATCTCATAAAGTTGGGTGATGCCATCGACCAGTTATTTAAAAAAGAAAAACTGGATGTAAAGATCTCACAATTCACAGTAAAAAATGGTTGGGCTGATATTGTTGGCGAAGTGATTGCTAAAAGCACAACCGAGATATTTTTTAACGATAAAACCATTTTTGTGGCATTAAATTCTGCAGCTCTTAAACACGAGCTCTCATTTAAAAAAGAAGAAATTGTTGCAAGTGTCAATAAATTTTGTGGCTATAAATTAATCGAACACATTGTTATAAAATGAAATTGCTTAAACTCATTCCTGTTTTATTTTGTTTTGTTTCTTTTTCGCAAAACAGCGACTCTATCGCCTTAAAAAAAATATACAATTATTATTTAACCAAAAGTAAATGTTATTCTAATTTAGAATATCTCGCTACAAAAATTGGTGGTCGCTTAAGTGGCTCCCCGCAAGCGGCCCAGGCTGTTATTTGGGCAAAAAAAGCAATGTATGCCGCTGGTGCCGATACTGTAATTTTACAACCCTGTATGGTACCACATTGGGTACGTGGCGCAAAAGAAAAATGTAATTTAACTTCTACCAAATTAAAATTAAATAAACCATTAAACTGTGTTGCGCTTGGTAACTGTGTTGGCACAGGTGCTAAAGGGATTAATGCGCAGGTTATTGAAGTAAAAAGTTTTGATGAACTGGAAAAATTAGGCGAAGCAAAAGTAAAAGGCAAAATAGTTTTTTATAATGTATTCTTCGATCAAACACATATTCGTACAGGCTCTGCTTATGGCGAATCGGTTAAATACCGTGGTAAAGGCGCCAGCTATGCTGCAAAATATGGCGCAGTTGGTTCTATTGTAAGAAGTATGACCTCTGTTGCCGATGATGAGCCGCACACCGGCAATATGAATTACGATACTAGTTTAAGCAAAATAAAAGTTCCTACATTGGCTATAAGTTATAAAGCCGCAGATCTTTTAAGTGAATCATTAAAAAAAGATGCTGACTTAAAACTATATATTGAAACACATTGTCAAACTTTACCGGATGAACCTTCTTTTAATGTTGTTGGACAAATTACAGGAACAGAAAAACCAAACGAATTTATTATTGCCGGTGGACATTTAGATGCCTGGGATAATGGACAGGGCGCGCATGATGATGGAACCGGAATTGTACAATGTATTGAAATTTTAGAAGTGTATAGACTATTAGGTATAAAACCAAAACACAGCATTCGTGCGGTTGCTTTTATGAATGAAGAAAATGGTTTACGTGGCGGCGAAGCTTATGCGAAATTTGCAAAAGAAAAAAACGAAAAACATTTAGCAGCTTTAGAAACAGATGCCGGAGGTTTTACACCACGGGGCTTTGGTGTTGATACAACTTTTGGTTTATACAATTTAGTTTCAAAATGGCACGACTTGTTTAAACCGTATTTTGTTGAACGTATAGATAAAGAAGGTGGCGGTGCCGATCTTATTGCACTCGAAAAATTAGGTGTTCCCTGCATTGGTTTTGAGCCTGACACACAACGTTATTTTGACATCCATCACACCGCAGTAGATACTTTTGATAAGGTCCACAAACGTGAACTGGAGCTTGGCTCAGCGGCCATTGGTGCATTAATTTATTTATTGGATAAATACAAATAAATAGCGCGTTTTCCTTCCAAAAATTAGCCTTTTTTTCTTATATTTGTATATAAATCTATTTTTATGATCGAGACTATGACAAAGAGTGCAGAATTAATGGAATTGGAAGAAAATTTCGGCGCGCATAATTATCATCCCATCCCTGTTGTTTTAGAAAGAGGCGAAGGTGTTTACGTTTGGGACGTTGACGGAAAAAAATATTTTGATTTTTTAGCTGCGTATAGTGCAGTTAATCAAGGGCATTGTCATCCCCGTATCGTTAAAGCTTTAACTACACAAGCGCAAAAGTTAACATTAACTTCACGTGCATTTTATAATTCCCTTTTAGGTGAATACGAAAAATTTATTACAGAGTTTTTTGGTTACGATAAAGTATTACCAATGAACACAGGTGTTGAAGGTGATGAGACCGCTATGAAATTAGCGCGTCGTTGGGCCTATGATGTTAAAGGCGTAGAAAAAAATAAAGCAAAACTGGTTTTTGCAAAAGGTAATTTTATGGGTCGTACTTTAGCTGCTATTTCTGCAAGTAATGATCCAAGCAGTTATGAAGGTTTTGGTCCGTTTATGCCGGGTTATGAATTAGTAGAGTACAATGATCTTAAAGCATTAGAGAATGCTATTAAAGACCCAAATACTGCAGCATTTATTGTAGAGCCTATTCAGGGTGAAGCAGGTGTTGTTGTTCCTGATGAAGGTTATTTAAAAGGTGTAAGAGACCTTTGTACAAAGTATAACGTTTTGTTCATTGCCGACGAAGTGCAAACCGGTTTAGCAAGAACAGGAAAAATGTTAGCCTGCGATCATGAAAATGTAAAACCGGATATTTTGGTTTTAGGTAAAGCATTAAGCGGTGGTACTTTACCGGTAAGTGCAGTACTAGCCTCAAACGAAATTATGATGACCATTAAACCTGGCGAACATGGAAGCACTTATGGAGGCAATCCTTTAGCCTGTGCGGTTGCAATGGAAGCATTAAAAGTATTAAAAGATGAAAAGCTTGCTGAAAATGCAGAAAAGCTTGGAATAATTTTCCGTGAGGAAATGAATAAATTAAAAGCAGAAACTGATCTTATCACAACTGTTAGAGGCCGTGGTTTATTTAACGCTATTGTTATTAAAGAAAGAGATGGTAAAACCGCCTGGGAAGTTTGCTTAAAATTTGCTGAAGCAGGTTTATTAGCTAAACCAACACATGGTGATATTATTCGTTTTGCGCCACCATTGGTTATTACAAAAGAACAATTGATGGAGTGTGTTGCGATCATTCGTAAAGTAATTTTGAATTTTTAAGCAGTTACATAAATGGTAACATACAATCCTAAAGACTGGCTTAAGCTTATTCTCTATTTTCACAAATCAGATACGTTTCGTATTCTTTTACCGGCCCTTTTAATTATTGGCGCTGTGACAGGCGCAATCAGTTATGTTGAACAAAATCATTTTCATGAATATTTACCGGGTAACTTAACTATCTTTCACCAGATCTCTGGTTTTATTATTTCGTTGGTACTTGTATTTAGAATTAATTCCGCTTACGACCGTTGGTGGGAAGGCAGAAAACTATGGGGCTCACTTTTAAATAACGCAAGAAATCTTTCTATTAAATTAAATGCCTTAATTCCCGAAAGTGACCTTGATACACGCAGGCAACTTCATAGTTTAATAGGCAATTATGCATTTGCCGTTAAAGATTATTTACGTGGTAATACAGGATACTTTGAAATTGAATTTAGTAATGAACTTAAAAAAGAAAATTTCGATAATGCAGGGCACAAACCAAATTATATTGCCAAACAATTAACTGCTTACATTTTAAATATCTGTAAAAAAAATCCACAAACACCAAATGATTATCTTATTGTAAGCGAAAACCTGGATGATTTTACTGAAATTTGCGGAGCCTGTGAGCGTATTAAAAATACACCTATTCCCTACTCATATAGTATCTTCATTAAAAAAATAGTTTTTATTTATATTATTACCATGCCAGTTTCTTTTGGCTTAACTACAGGCTATTGGTCTATTCCCATTGTAATGATCATGTTTTACGCTTTTGCATCGTTAGAATTAATAAGTGAAGAAATTGAAGATCCTTTTGGAACAGATGATAACGATCTGCCAACCGATGAGATCTCAGCAAAAATAAAAGACAACACTAAAGAAATACTTTTACATTGAATAATTTAAAATACGATTTTTCGCACACAGGTGATTTCGAAATGAAAGTCACTACTTTTTTTGGCCTCGAAGAAGTTCTTGCCAAAGAATTATTAATGCTTGGCGGCAAAGAAATAACCGAATTTAAGCGCGGCGTATCTGTTGTGGGCGATCTTGGCTTTTTATATAAAGCAAATTTATGTTTGCATACAGCTTTAAAAATTGTAATACCTATTGCAAAATTTGAATCCAATGATGAACATGAATTTTACGACAACGTAAAAAAAATAGAATGGGAAAAATTCATTTCTGTCACAGATAGTATCATGGTAGAAAGCGTTTTAAATTCTGAGATCTTTACGCATTCATTGTTTGCCAATCAAAAAGCGAAGGATGCTATTGTAGATCGTTTTCGTGAGAAAACAGGCAGCAGGCCTGATGTAGATCTTGTTCGCCCAATGTTTAAATTATACATTCACATTTTTAAAAATGAGGTTACTTTAAATTTAGATAGCAGTGGCGACCCTTTGTACAAGCGCGGTTACCGTTCGGATATTAATGAAGCGCCAATGAAAGAAGTGTTGGCTGCAGGCCTGGTAAAATTATCAGGATGGGAAAGACACTTAGAATTGATTGATGGTATGTGTGGTGCCGGAACAATTGCTATTGAAGCTGCCTTATGGGCAAATAATATTCCTCCGGGATATTACCGCTCTGATTTCACCTTTATGCGCTGGCGCAATTACGATGAAAAATTATACAACACAATTTACGAGAGCAGTATTAATAAAATTAAAAATGCAGATATAAATATTATTGCTAATGATATTGATGAACCCACAGTAAAAAAAGCGATCATCAATACACAAAATGCAAAAGTAGATGAAGATATTCAATGCATTAATCAATCCTTCTTTGACCTTATGCCTACGCGCGGTGGCGGCGTTGTTATTCTGAATCCACCTTACGGCGAACGCATGGAAGTACCTGAGATTGAAAAAATGTATAAGGAAATTGGCAACAAACTAAAAAAAGATTTTCAAAATTATAATGCCTGGATAATTACCAGCAGTCCGGAAGCCATTAAAAGTATAGGCTTACGACCATCAAGAAGAATTCATCTTTATAACGGTTCATTGGAATGTCGTTTCTTGAAATTTGAATTGTACGGTGGAAGTAAAAAAGCTGTAAAAAATCCGGAGACAATGACGAAGCGCTAACTTACCAGCTCAACGGAGGCGACAACAAAATTTAAACCACATAGACACATAGGCAAAGTTTAACTCTAAACGCCTATCAGTTTCACAGAGTTTCTTTGTCTTTGACAAAGAAAAACTATGCATCCTTTTTAAATATTAATTGTATTTAATACCAAATTCAGTTATTAAGTAGTCCAAATTAAATTGTTAAAAACATACCTAAATCCGCATATAGACATGACCTTTTCGCTCGATATATTTTTAATTTCATCTGAAATAAAATCGCTTATTTGG
>JACDED010000205.1 GCA_013816615.1 Bacteroidota bacterium | reverse complement strand
CTTTTTCTGGCTGTTAAACTCCACAATAAGTAAATTAAAAGTGTTAGTACCGCAATCTATTACCGCCATTCTCATTTGTTAAAAATAAGTCTTTTTTGACAAAAATTGTTTGGTTTTTTACCTTATTTCATTATATTTATAATATCAACTAAACAATCTAAAATCTCATCAGCTAATGAAAAAACTTTTATCAGTAATTATTATATGCTTAAGCGTGAACAGTTTTTTTGCACAAACAATTTACAAACATCAGGTAGATGGTGAGATCTACGTGAAATTTACAAAAGCTGCTTTAAAAGAAGTTTCTAAAGAAAATCCAAATAATATTCCTTTGTCAAAATTAACTTCGGTTAATAAGATCTTAACAAAATATGGGGTTACAAGGGCATACAAGCCATTTTACCAGGCCGAGGATGATGCTAAGCTTCCTTATATTTTAAAATTCGAATTCTCGCAAATCACTAAAGTTGATGCGTTTATTAATGAAATAAGAAATGTTGCCGGAATTGAATATGCCGAAAAGGTAAATTTAAATACTACTGATGTAATACCAAATGACCCTACTTTTGGAGCCCACCTTACTCAAATAAATGCACAAAATGCATGGAATGTGTTTAACAGCACTGCTAACGGAAACTCTAACATTACTGTGGCGATCTGCGATAACGCAGTTGCATGGACGCACTCTGACCTTGTTGGAAATACATTTACCAATACAGCTGAAATTCCGGCTAACAGTATTGATGATGATGGAAATGGTTATATTGATGATGTTAACGGTTTCGACGTTGCCGATGGAGATAATGATCCAATTCCTTCAAATACCGGAATGAATCACGGGTCACACTGTGCAGGTATTGCGGGTGCAAGAACAGATAATAATAATGGTGTTGCATCAATAGGTTGGAACATAAAAATTATTCCTGTAAAATGTCAATTTAACACGGGAAGCGCCACAGGTATTTCTGCAGGTTACCAGGGAATTATTTATGCAGCAAAAATGAAAGCACGTGTGATCTCATGTTCATGGGGTGGCCCAGGTATGGCATCTTCTGCAGAACAATCGGTTATTGATTATGCCTGGAACAGGGGTTGCATTGTAATTTGTGCGGCGGGTAATGATGGCAATACCGCATTTCATTATCCCGGTGCATACAATAATGTATATTGTGTTGCTTCGGTTGCTTCTGGTGCAGGTGCAAATATTAAATCAAGCTTTTCATGTTATGGTACTTGGGTAGATATTGCTGCGCCGGGCGAAAACATTACCAGTACAGGAACTACAAATAACTATTTTCCATCATCAGGAACATCAATGGCAACACCTTTAGTTGCTGGTCTTGCTGGCTTAATGTTATCTAAATGTTCATTTATGTCGCAAACCGATGTTTTAAATTGCATCTCTTCAACGGCTGCAAATATTTATACACTTTCAGGAAATTCCGCGTATACTCCAAATCTATTAGGATCAGGAAGAATTGATGCATTTGGAGCTATGAATTGTGCCGCTGCGTTTTTAACGTATGCCCCTATTGCTAACTTTTTTACTTTAACAAAAAACGTTTGTCCGAATGTACCTGTTTCATTTACTGACAGTTCATTATACGCACCAACTAATTTTACATGGACCTTTCAAAGTGGAACGCCTGCAACTTCAACATCTTCAAACCCAAGTGTACAATGGGCCACGCCTGGAACTTACTCAGTTTCATTAAAAGCAGCAAATGCAAATGGAAACAATACAAAAGTAAAATTAGCATATATTACCGTTGCAGGGCCGGTTGCCTTACCTTTAACTGAAGGCTTTCAGGCTACTACATTTTTACCAACCAACTGGACTTCTTATAACGTAAATAATGATGCTAATTATTTTACACGAGTAACCGGGCCAACGCTTGGTGGCTTTGGAACAAGTACTGCCTGTGTAACCTATGATAACTATAATATTGATGCGGCACCTGACAGGGACGAAATGCGAACGCCAAAATATTCTTTTAGTAATGTTGTTAGTGCAAGATTAAGATTTGATGTCGCATACAGACCTTACGATGCGCAATACTCTGATACATTAGAAATAAGGTCATCTACCGATTGTGGTATTAGCTGGAGCAGCATTTATACAAAAGGAGGTTCTACATTAGCCTCAGTTGCTACTACATTACAGGCTAATACATTTACACCAACTGCAGGGCAATGGCGAAAAGACACGATAGATGTTTCTTCTTTAGCGGGTCAGGGTAATGTAATGTTTGCTTTTGTTAACAGGGGTCATTATGGCCAGGCTTATTATTTAGATAATATTAATCTCGCATTTCCTACACCCACCGTAAATTTTACTATTCCCACAACAGCTTGTGCAGGAGCAACAATTAATTTATTAAATACCACAACAGGCGCTTCAGGCTATACATGGACAATGACGGGCGGAACACCTGCCACTTCAAATGCAACTAATCCAACCGTATCTTATGCCACACCCGGAACTTACAGTGTTACTTTATTAGCCGCGAATGGGACATCAACAGCTTCTATCACTAAAACAATAAGTATTATTACCGGCCCAACAATTTCGGTAAATACACTAAGTGTTTGTTCAGGTAGCCCGGCAACATTAACGGCCACTGGTGCCACAGGCTATACATGGACGGCCGGACCGATGACCGCTACAATGACAGCCAGTCCAATTGCTACAACGGTTTACACGGTTACGGGAACTAATGGTACCTGTTTAAGTTCTCAAACAGCCACAATTGTAATTACTACGGGCCCAACTATAAATGTAAATACACCTACAGTTTGTGCTTCTACACAAGCAACATTGACTGCAACGGGTGCAACAAATTATACTTGGACAGCTGGGCCAACAACGGCCAGCATGACAGTCTCCCCTTCTGTTACAACGGTTTATACCGTAACAGGCAATACAGGAAGTTGTTCAACTGTAAAAACAGCTACAATAGTTGTCACACCAAACCCAACAGTAAGTGTAAATAACCAAACAATATGTGCAGGTGGCAGTGCTACCATTAATGCAAGCGGCGCATCATCTTATTCATGGAGCACTGGCTTCACAAGTAATCCCTTAATTGTTTCGCCTTCGTCAAATACAGTTTATACAGTTATTGGCACAACCGGCGGTTGCACCAACACTAAAACCGTTAGTGTAACTGTAGGCAGTTCTTTATCTGTTTTAATAAGCGCTAACCCAAGTTCTGTTTGTGCCGGTGGTACTTCAACATTAACAGCAAGCGGTGCTACTAATTACACATGGACAGGTGGATCAAATGCCACGTCAATAACTGTAACTCCTCCATCTACCGCAACATATACCTTAACTGGAACAAATGGCGCTTGTAGCGGCACAACAAGTATTGTTATAAGCGTTGTTGCAACACCATCAATAACGATCTCAACTTCACCTTCACCAACAATTTGTGCAGGTAAATCAGTTACAATGACCGCAAGCGGATTCTATTCAACGTATGTATGGGCTACACCAAGTGCTACTGCCTCTTCGTATGTTGCAACACCCGGATCTAATACGAGTTATACTGTTACAGGATTTGGAAGCGGCGGTTGTACAACAAACAGTATCATTGCAATTACAGTTAAAACAAATCCTTTAACATCGTTAACCTCAACAAATGCAAATTGCACAAATCTTTGTTCAGGTATGGCAAATGGAAATACAAGTACAGGAACTGCTCCATATACATATAGTTTAATTGGTGGCTCTTGTACATCTTTACCGTGTAATAATTTATGTGCAGGTAACTATACATTAATTACAAATGATGCTTTTGGTTGTAATTCAACAAACACATTTTCAATTACGGCACCAACAAATAATTTATTAAGCAATGTTACAGTTACTAATTCTGCTTGTAGTTCTTGTTCAACAGGTATTGCAAACGTAAATGTGGTTGGTGGCGTTTCGCCTTATACTTACACATGGTCACCTACAGGTGGTAATGCAGCAACAGCAAATAGTTTGGCGCCTGTTTGTTATACTGTAATAGTTGCAGATGCAAACGGTTGTACTACTACAAACACAGCTTGTGTTGGATTTGCAACAGGTATACAATCGATCGCAAACAATTCTGCTTTATTTGTTTATCCAAATCCCGCACAGGAAAATGTAACTATCGAATATCAAGGCGCACTGTTTAATTATGCTTTATATAATAATTTAGGTCAGTTAATTGCCACAGCACAAAACAATCAAAACACGGCAAGCATTAGCCTAGGCCAGTTTGCAAAAGGCATTTATACTATTGAAGTAGAAGTTGGAAAAGAAAAAGTGAGAAAGAAACTGATTGTTGAATAACATATATAAGAAATAAAAAAAGGCTTCCAAATTGGAAGCCTTTTTTTTTATCAAATAAGTTTTTTTTATTTTTGGAGTTTACTTAAAATTGTTTTTATTTATTTAATAATAACAATTTTATTTGAATTTACCCTCACTCCGTTAATTAAGATATAATAAAAATAAATGCCATTATGCAATTGGGCTTCATTTATTTCTATTGCTCCAATTGTATTTTGTAAATTGTAAGTATTGATTAGTTTGCCTGTCACATCATACAAGATCATATTAGCGTCACTATCTTTTCCTAAATCGTAATTCATAGTCATATTGCCATTATTAGGATTAGGAAATACATTAAATGAACGTTTTGATTCAATAATAGAAGTTAGTTTTTCTTCTTCATTAACAATTTCATCATTTGCTTTTGTATCCTCACAATTATCTGCATAATTTATTAAAATACCATTTACGACATTTAAAATGCCACGTGACTGAGCCACATACCAACCTTTAACTTCACACTCGTTTGCCATGTTTGTTAAATCTTCTAACTCAGTATTAGTAAATAGTCCTTCCTTAAAAAGCCGCTTTTTTAAACTGGACAAAGAAGTAGCATAAAACCATATTTATAAGGCAGTTTAAAGAAGATGCTAATTTTCGTAGCATCTTCTTTAAGTT
>JACDED010000003.1:25793-81921 GCA_013816615.1 Bacteroidota bacterium | reverse complement strand
GTCCCAGTCTATGCCTGTAACCGCGCGACGCTTAAACACTACAATTTCTAAAGGATCAGCAACGGGTGAATTAAAATTTTCCTGGTAGTTTAAAATATATTTTAAGCCAACATCTTTTTTATTAATGCGCTGCATTAATTGATTTTGTTTCAGCAATAATTCTTTATGCAGATAAACCACCGAATCGTTAGTTACTTTAAAAGGCTCTGATTTAAGTGTTAAAGAAGAATCAATAATATAATTACTAAACGTTTTTGTATTTGATGTTTCCCAAAGAGTGGTTAAAGCTTTTATATATCCCGATACAACCTCGTCCTTATCGTTTTCCTGCGCAGGTATAAATACAAGCACATTAAAAAAAAACAAAAAGCAATAACCAGCCCGCTTAAAGGCTAAATTCATCGAAGACATATAAATTTTAAATAGGCATTAAAGATAGTCTTTTTTTCTAATTAGCTATTAATCAAAAAATTATATTACACCACATCCTGCACGTTTTTAACTAAATTTTTTTCGTCGAAAACGAATAGTTAGATAAATAACATTTAAAAGGCATAAAAGCAGATTAAATAGCCGTTTTTAGAGCAAAAAAATTACTTTTACAAAAAATAGAAATGCATGGCCAATATATTTGAATTTAATGGATACAAGCCCGTTGTTGACCGCAGCGCTTTTGTTCACCCAAACGCTACCGTTACCGGAAATGTAATTATTGGTAAAGATGTTTATATTGGTCCGGGTGCTGCTATACGTGGCGATTGGGGACAAATAATTATTGAAGATGGTTGTAACGTACAAGAGAACTGTACTATTCATATGTTTCCCGGTACAACAGTGTTGTTAAAAGAAAGCGCACATATTGGCCATGGCGCAATTATTCATGGCGCTACTATTGGTAAAAACGTTTTGGTTGGAATGAACAGCGTAATAATGGATAATGTTGTAATTGGCGATGAATGCATTATTGGCGCTTTATCATTTATTCCCGCAGATACAATTATTGAAAAAAGAAAAGTAGTGGTTGGCAATCCTGCAAAACCTATAAAAGATGTGAGTGATGAAATGATAACCTGGAAAACAAAAGGCACGAAATTATATCAGCAATTACCTTCAGAGTGTCACGCAACTTTAAAAGCATGTGAGCCCTTAACCCGCATTCCTGCATTCAGGCCGCAACAACAGGATGAATATAAAACCTGGGCTAAAGAGAAACCAAAAAAAGAAAAATAGTTTCACGCCTTTGTAAAAATAACAAGCTTTAGCCTGCCACGTTTCGATCCGTATTAATTCATAAAAAATACGTAGTAATTATTCGTAAAATTTAGTAGTTTTAAGGTTCATTAATCACAACATAATGGCTAAAACCAAATCTATATTAAACCAAAAGTCTACCGACTTTTTATATGAATATTTAAATAACGCATCTCCAACCGGTTTTGAAAGCTCAGGCCAAAAGATCTGGTTAAACTACTTAAAACCCTACATTGATGAATACTTTGTAGACACTTATGGTACAGTAGTTGGTGTTATTAATCCAAAAGCACAATACAAAGTAGTAATTGAAGCACATGCAGATGAGATAAGCTGGTTTGTGCATTACATTACAAAAGACGGTTTTATTTACCTGCGTCGTAATGGCGGAAGCGACCATCAAATTGCTCCTTCAAAGCGTGTTAACATTCATACTGAAAAAGGAATTGTAAAAGCTGTATTTGGTTGGCCTGCAATTCATGTACGTGATGCAGCTAAAGAAGAAACACCCTCTTTAAAAAATATTTTTTTAGATCTTGGTTGTAAATCAGACAAAGAAGTAGAAGCGCTTGGCGTACATGTTGGTTGCGTAATTACTTACGAAGACGAGTTAATGGAATTGAATGACCGTTATTATGTTGGCCGCGCTTTGGATAATAGAATTGGAGGCTTTATGATCGCAGAAGTTGCGCGCATGCTAAAAGAAAATAAAGACAAATTACCGTTTGGACTTTACATTGTAAACGCCGTGCAGGAAGAAGTGGGATTGAATGGTGCAACCATGATAGCAAGAAAAATAAATCCAAATGTGGCTATTGTTACTGATGTTTGTCATGATACACAAACGCCTATGATGAGTAAAATCGTAAGCGGTGATCTTTCATGCGGTGGCGGCCCGGTATTAAGTTATGCACCTGCTGTACAAAATAATTTATTAAAATTAATTATAGATGCTGCGAAGAAAAATAAAATTACTTTTCAGCGCCAGGCGGCTTCACGCGCAACAGGTACAGATACGGATGCTTTTGCTTACGCAACAGATGGAATTGCATCCGCATTAATTTCGTTACCATTGCGTTATATGCACACAACTGTTGAAAGTGTTCATAAGCAGGATGTGGAAGAAGTTATTAAATTAATTTACCACAGTATAAAATCAATTAAAAACAACCAGGATTTCCGTTACATTAAGTAAAAAAAGACAAGGGATAAAAAACATATGATCTAAGACTTGTCTTCTATCATTTATTATTCATCTTTAATCAAGAAAAGAAATGCCAATACTAGGCTCTATTATAAAGCAGGCAATTACAATTCGCGGAAGAATTCCTGCGCGGAAAAATATACAAAAACAACAGCTCAAACAATTAAATAAATTATTAAGTAAAGCACAGTTTACTTCTTTTGGCGAGCAATACAGCTTTAGCGAAATTTTATTGAGTGAAGATCCAATTAAAGGATTTAAAAAAACCGTTCCCATCTTCGATTATCAATCTATTTTTGAATTGTGGTGGTACCGGGCTTTGCAGGGCGAAAAAGATGTTTGTTGGCCGGGTAAGATAAATTATTTTGCGTTAAGCTCGGGTACATCAGAATCGGCAAGTAAACACATTCCGGTTACAAAAGACATGATCAAGGCCATACAAAAAGGCACTATCAAACAGATCCTATCTACAAAACATTTTGATTTTTCGGAAGAGCAGTACGAAACAGAAGCCTTGTTTGTTGGTGGAAGTACCAACTTAAATTATAACGGCACCTATTTTAGCGGCGATCTTAGTGGCATTACTACTGGTACCCAGCCACGCTGGTTTCAGAATTTTTCTTTACCCGGCCCCGAGATCCGTTCTCAAACCAATTGGGAAAAAAAACTGGAAGACCTTGTGCTTAATGCTAAAAAATGGAACGTAGGGTTTATTTGTGGTGTGCCGGCGTGGATACAAATTTTATTTGAGCGCATTATAAAACATTATAACGTACAAACAATTCACGATGTTTGGCCAAACCTTGCGGTGTTCGTACACGGTGGCGTTTCGGTGCAGCCATATAAAAACAGCATCAATGCATTGTGCGCTAAACAATTAATTTATTTAGATACCTACATGGCATCCGAAGGCTTTATTGCTTACCAGGAACGGCCAAATGAACAACAAAGCATGAAGTTAATGACAGACAACTCCATGTTCTTTGAGTTTATTCCTTTTAATGAAGAAAATTTTGATAGTGACGGAAATGTAAAACCAAATGCTACAGCAATAGATATTACAGAGGTAAAATTAAACCAGGATTATGCATTGCTAATTACAAATTGTGCAGGAGCATGGCGTTATTTAATCGGCGATACTGTTAAATTCACTGATCTTAAACGTTGTGAAATAATTGTTACCGGCCGCACAAAACATTTTTTAAGTTTATGTGGAGAGCATTTAAGTGTAGATAATATGAACCGGGCCATTAAGCTCACCGCAAAAGATCTGGATCTTAATGTAAATGAATATTGTGTTGTTGGAAAGCCTAATAAAGGTTTGTTTGCGCACCATTGGTACATTGGTACCGATAAACAAGCAGACGCTGGCGCATTAAAAGAAAAACTGGATAATTATTTGAAAGAATTAAATGATGATTACGCAACGGAACGCAAACACGCTTTAAACGATGTTATAATAACTTTACTGCCAAACCAAACGTTTATCGATTTTTTAGCAAGTAAAAATAAGCTTGGCGGACAAAGTAAATTTCCACGTGTATTAAAAGGCAAGCAATTAAATGAGTGGCTGGCATTTTTAGAAAAAAATAAAAAATAGTTTTTGGTACTTAGTTTAATATATCAAACATTTATAATAGTTTTACTGCTCACGTTTTCGTTTGGGCCGGCTTTTTTTGCATTAATAAACACCGGTATTCGTTATGGCTATAAGCCCGGTTCTTTATTGGCAATTGGCGTTGTTTTGAGCGATTTTATCGTATGCATTCTAATTATTTTTTTAGTGCATTACGGCGCCACCAATTTTATTACCGACGAAAAAAGCCAGCGCTTTATGGGTATTGTGGCAGGCATTATTTTAATTGTTTTTGGAGCGCTGCATTTTAGAGAACCTGTTGATACGAGTAAAGACACTAGCATTGAGATCAAGGTTCCATCGGCAAAAACAATGATCTTGAAAGGCTTTTTTTTAAATAGTTTAAATCCTGCGGTATGGTTACTCTGGTTAGGCAATGTTACGGCAGTAAGTAAAACGTTATACTATGAGATATCATATATGATAATTTACTTTAGCATAACCCTTGGCCTTGTGCTTTTAGTAGAATTAGGCAAGGTATCAGCAGCTAATAAATTAAAGCAGGTTTTGACACCAAAAACAATGCGCACGGTAAATGTAATTACAGGTAGCTTGCTCATCATTTTTGGAGTAGTGCTTATTTACAATCACTTTTTTGATCACGAATGACAGAAGACGAGCTTAAAAAATTTAAAGAAAAACTGGTTGAAACCACTACTTTTCCTAGTGTGTACATGTTTAAATTCATTGTTCCGAGCGAACACAGAAACATTGCGCTGGTTGAAAATCTATTTGAAGAAGAAGCTGATATTCACACCAAAGAAAGCGAAAGCGGAAAATATATTAGTATAACTGCTACACAAGTTGCTATGAATGCGGAAGAGATCCTCCACATTTATAAAAAAGCATCTGAAGTAAAAGGCATTATATTCTTGTAACGCAGTTCATGCAAAGCAAATTAACATCAAAACATTTAACGGTAACCATCAATCATTTTGGCGCTGAGGTTTGCAGTGTTAAAAGCAATAATAATGTCGAATTTGTCTGGCAAGGCGATAAAGTAGTATGGGCAAGGCATGCGCCGGTTCTGTTCCCAATAGTCGGCAAATTAAAAGATAATTTTTTTATATATGAAGGTAAAAAGTACGAATTACCTCAGCATGGTTTTGCGCGCGATATGGATTTTGATCTGCTTGAAAAGAACGAAACCTCTTTAACATTTCAACTCGTGTCAAATAACGAAACAAAAAACAAATTTCCTTTTGATTTTGTTTTTCAGATCAAATATATTTTAGAAGACAAGATCCTCCATTCGCACTACACAATTACAAATCCTTTAAACAAAACACTTTTCGCAAGCGTAGGAGCACATCCTGGTTTTAATTGTCCAATACTTCCAGGCGAAAAATTTGAAGACTACTATTTAGAATTTGAAAGCGATGTGTTTTCTTTAACGCAATTAAACAACGGTTTGCGATCTGACGCAAAAGCGCCTTTAAGATTAAATGATAAGAAACTTTTTCTTACAAAAGAATTATTTGATAACGATGCCCTTGTTTTTGAGAATAGTCAAATAAACAAAGTTAGCTTATACTCTTCAAGGTCAAATCATAAAATCACAATGCAATGTATCAATTGGCCGTATTTTGGCATCTGGGCAAAAAAAGGCAATACACAATTCATCTGCCTTGAACCCTGGTATGGTATTGCCAGCCACGAGAATGGTAGCCCTGAATTGCCAAAAAAGGATGGAATTATTCACATAGCCGCGGGCAAAGACTTTAAGGCCAAATTTTCACTTATTTTTAGTTAATTGAGTGTTTTTCAGGCTATTTTTGCCGCCATTTTCTATGAAAAACAAAGAAAAATTCCTATTTTTGCAGTCCAAAATTTTAAAGAATGAATATTACCAAGAAAGATATTGATAATTTGAATGCAGAGATCGCTATTTCTGTAACTCCAGCCGATTACGAAACTAAAGTAACGGACGCCTTAAAAAAAGCGCAAAAACAAATTTCTATGCCAGGTTTCAGACCGGGTAAAGTGCCAGTGGGTTTGGTAAAAAAACAATACGGTACTCAGATCTTAGTTGATGAGTTAAACAAATTATTAGATTCTACAATTTATAATTATATCCAGGAAAACAATATCGAGATCCTTGGCAATCCAATGCCAAAAGATCAGGCGGCTGTTGATTTCGAAAATCAGAAAGATTTTGAATTTGTTTACCAGGTAGGTTTAGCACCGAAATTTAATCTTGATCTAAACGATAAACAAACGTTCACATACAAAACAGTGAAGATCGATAATGACTTGGTAGAAAAATATGTGAAAGACGTTCGTCGTAATTTTGGTAAACCTTTAAATCCTGAAGTTGCAGGTGAGAAAGATGTTGTATTTGTTGACATCAATGAATTGGATGAAAGCGGAAGTATTAAAGCAGGCGGTATCTTTAAAAGCACAAGTATTAGCTATGAGCGTTTAAAGAACGAAACAGCTAAATCAAAAATTTTGGGCATTAAAAAAGAAGATAAAGTTATAATTAATGTAAACGAATTATATGATAATGCTTTAGATAAAAGTGTTTCATTAGGCGTTGATAAAGAAGCTGCGGAAACACTAAGCTGTAATTTACAATTAACCGTAAAGAACATTGCGCGTTTAGAAGATGCAGACCTTAACCAGGAATTATTTGATAAAGTTTACGGTGAAGGAAAAATTACTACTGAAGAAGAATTCAGAAATAAAATTAAAGAAGAGTTAGGCTTAATGTTTAACGCTGATGCTGATAAATTTTTAAGAACAGAAGTTGAGAATAGTTTGGTTGATAAAACAAACATTCAATTACCGGATGATTTCTTAAAACGTTGGTTAATGATGGCTAACGAAAAACCAATTACCCAAGAAGAATTAGAAAAAGACTATCCTAACTATTCTAAATCTATGAAATGGAAATTGATCGAAAACAAGATCATTAAGGATAACGAAATTAAAGTTGACGCTAACGAAGCAAAAGAAGAAGCAAAATCGTTTATTAAAAGCGAATACGCACGTTACGGACAACAAGCTACTGATGAGGATTTAGAAAAGATCTCTAAAGATATTTTAAGCAAAGAAAAAGAAGCACAACGTATCTTCGAAAATCTTTACAGCAAAAAAGTATTAGATCTTATTAAAGAAAAATGTACGCTACAGGCAAAAGAAGTTAGCTACGAAGATTTCTTTAAAGCTTAACACTTGTCATCTTGAGAAACGAGAGATCTGTATTTAGACTCCTGCTTTCATCGGAATGACAAATAGAATTATGAAAAAAGCCGCTCTATAATTAGTGCGGCTTTTTTGTTATGTCATCGAAGTATGATGGGTGACGAAGGAGGATGAAACTATTTATTATACACTTTAAAAATTACCCTACGGTTTTGTAAGTGCATATAATTATCACAGTCTTTGCCTTTACCACAATCGTTCACTAAATTAGAAGCGCCTTTGCCTGTTGAGAATTTTAATTGCGATGATTTTACTTTAGCTTTTGCTAAATAATTTTTTACAGCATTAGCACGTTGCGATGAAAGCGCCTTGTTGTGTTGTTCTGTACCACGCGAATCGGCGTAACCAATAATTTCTATTTTTAAGCCTGGATGTTTTTTTAATACTTCATTATTGGTTTTTAAGATCTCTTCAGCATCAACAGTTAAATTGCTTTTATCAAAATCAAAAAGAATCGGATTAGTGTTAAAGCCAAGCGCCTGTAATTGTTCGACATTTAATTCTCCCTTTAATGTGTTTAGGTCAACCGCCGAAATAACCGCTGTTGTAGCAGTAATAACTGTTGAGGTATCTACTTTTACTTTCTCGAACTTGTTTTCAATACTGTTACATACAACAAGCGGAGATAAACATGTATCACAGTAAACAATCACCTTCGATGAAACGGTGTAATTACCGTTCTGCTTGTAATCGTAATTTAAAACAGCTAACTGATCTGTAATTGGGTTTTCGTTTACTTTCCACTCATAAGAAAGCACTTTATAATTTGCCGGAACCTTTACTTCTATTTTATTTTTAAGATCTGTTAGGTCTTCATCAATAATGTTAAGAGCGAATTGTTCGGTTTTTTGTGTTGGACATTCTTTATTTAAATTGTTCAAATAATTTATTTTATAAATATCCATATCGCCAAAACCACCGCTTCGCGAAGATGAAAAGTAAGCAACACTTTCATCATTACTTCTTACCATAAAAATATCATGGCCGGGAGAATTTATAGGCTGACCAAGGTTTTCGGGCGCACTCCATTTTCCGTCAACAAACTCTGATTTGTAAATATCAAAATTTCCGAAACCTTCGTGGCCTGTACTTGAAAAGTAAAGTGTTTTTCCGTCTTCACTTACAAAAGGCGCATCTTCGTCAAAACTTGTGTTTATTGTAGCACCAAGGTTTTCAGGCTTGCTCCATTCGCCTTCTTTAATTTTTGTAGCGCGGTAAATATCAATTCCTCCAAGCCCTTCGTTTGCTTCGCTTGTAAAATAAAGTGTATTTCCATCTTTAGTTAAAAAGGCATGGCTTTGGTAAAAATCAAAATTAACTGTTTTTAATAATTTTTTAGGTTTTTGAGTTTTGCGTTGATCCATGTTTATTTCATAGATCTTATTATCACGAAATGTAAAAAGTGTTTTTCCGTCTGGACTCATCGAAACAACAGATTCGTGTTTCTTTAAATAATGTGATTTTACAAGTTGGTCAGGCAAAGTATAAGGACGAAGATCTTTAAAGCCATTAGCGTCAATTTTTGTAATGTACATACTCTCAAAATATTTACCATCCAAATAACTTAGCTGTTCTTTTTTATCATCCTGTCTTCTTGAAGTAAAGATCAATTCGTTTTGTTGTGTAAGTACAGGAACATACTCAGGCATATCCGTATTTATATTCTTACCCGCATTAACAATGTACCATTGGGTTGATGCAGTATAGGTTTTGTGTTGTAAAGCATAATTGCAATCGTCTTTTCTTTTTTTAATGTCTTTTGCAAGATCTATTTCTTCTTCGTAATCTTCATAATTGTTTAAACGATCGAACATGGTAATGGCTTTTTCGAATTCGCCATTGTGCTGGTAACATTTTGCAAGCGAATAGATGAGTTGGCCAAGCGTATCTTTTTTTGTGACCTTATAGGCTTTTTCAAGATAAGGTAAAGCGTCGGCATGGTTATCGAGTAATTCAGATAATAAAAGGCCCATGCCAACATTGGCATTAAAGCTTTCCGGATCTCTTTCGATTGCTTTTAGATAAAGGGCTTTTGCTTCGCGCAGGTTTCCTTTTTCCAATTGTTTTAACGCCTGGCGTACATATTTATCTTCGGGAGTTACGAACGAAAAAAATGATAGCGCAATAATTAAAATTAATATGTGTTTTAAATAATGCATTATAATAAAATTACAAAGTTATTAAGCAAGGTCAAAGAATAGAGCGGTTTTTTAACACAGTAGCAGAAGCATTATCTGGCATTATACAACCAGCCGCTTGGATCCATTGTTTTTTGGCCTTTCCAGATCTGAAGATTCATAGATGTTTTGCCTTCTTCATCATCGGTTGCAACAGTACCAATTATTTGTTTAACAGTTATTTTTTGCCCTGTTTTTACTGTAACATCCGTCAAATTACTATATACGCTTAAATATTCGCCATGACGAATGATCACCAGCTTTCCTCCGGTAGGTGAAACAGCAATACCCGTTACTTCGCCATCAAAAACCGCGCGTGCTTGTGTGCCTTTTGTAGCGCATATCTCAACGCCGTTATTAAACATCATAAAGCCTTTAATGGCAGGATGCTCATGTTCGCCATAAGTTTCGCAAATAACACCTTTACCAACAGGCCAAGGCAACTTACCCCGGTTGTTTGAAAAATCAGCACTTAAAGCTTCCGTTTCTTCTGTTAAAGCAGGCATAAAAAGATTTTCTTTTTTCTCTTTTTCAGGCTTTACATCTATAACAACTTTTTCTTTAGTCGTTTTTGGGTTTTTATCTTTTACAGCAACTTTGGTTTTATTTTCTTTTGCCTCTTTGGCTTTTTTAGCCGCAATTGCTGCTTCTTCAGCCTTTCTTGCTTCTTCCAGCTTACGTTTTATTTCAGCTTCAATTAAACGTTTAATAGCTAATTGTAACTCAACAGCATCCTGTTTCTTTTTATCCAGTTCTGTTTTTAATTCTTTTTCTTTCTTTTGTAATTCAGTTAAAACCTGTTCCTGTTCCTGTTTCTCACTGCTTAGGTTTACCTTTTCTACTTCTTCATTACCTAACAATACATTTTTTTCGTGACGCTGCTCTTTAAGCTCTTTTAATTTTGCAATAAGTTCTGTTTGTGTTGTAATAATTTCGACAGCTTGTTTTTTTCTGAATTCAGAATATTGCTGCATATATTTTAAGCGCGCATAAGCCTGGTTAAAATTATCAGAAGCAAAAACAAACATTATTTTACTATACGCATCCTGGTTACGTTGCGCAAAAACGATCATGCGCGCGTAATCGCCTTTTAATTTTTCTAAACTGCTCTTTAACTGATCGGCTTGTTTTTCGTTTTGCTTAATGTCTTTATTTAAAGCGTGGATCTCGGAGTTAATGGTATTAATAAGGTCCTGGCGTTTTTCCAGTTTCATATTAATGTTTACCAAAGCACCGATAGAATTTTTTTTGTTGGCTTTTGTTTCACTCAACATTGAGTTGATCTCATTGATCTCATCGTTGATCTTTTTCTTTTTATTCTCAAGATCTTTTTTTGAATTCTTAGAATTGGTTTGAGATTGAAGTGTAGGAATTAATACAATAAAAAATAACAGCGCAAAAACGAGTGACAGTTTATTTTTTTTGTATTTGAATTGCTTCATATTTAGCAGGTATGTTTAAGCTTATGTTTTGAGGCTTATTTTTCTCTATGCGAACATAGTCAATTTTTATACTCGCTTTTTTCTCTGCCACTATATCAATATCAACATGGTATGGTGCATAAACACTGTCTTTTTGGGTAAAATCCTTGTAGTTTGCCGTAAATGTTCGGTTAGTTGCGGGATCTGAGAATTCATTCTTAATTATTTTATAATTATCAGGGTTTAAAGTAAGGATCTGAAGGGCCTTTTTCAGTCCGGTTTCAGCCTGTTGCATCTTTCTTAAACGTCTTTTGCGTTCGGTACTCAGTAAATAATGACAATTTATGCGATCGGTTACAGGTTTTAGCTTTAAATCGTCATCTTCATAAAATTCGGCGCTGTTTCCAAACAAAACTGCCTGCAAAACATCATAATCAAGGTCTGCGTTCAACATTTCGTTGATATAATTAAAATCCCCTTTAAAATATTGCTTTTTAATATCCACCCTTACTTTTACAGAGTCGCGCGTAATTAAGATCTTTGCCACCTGTATGCCCAATAGATATTGAATGGTGATAAGCATGGCACTGTCTTTACGAATGTTTACTCTTATATCAAAGCTTTCTTCTTTGCCATCAATAAGCGTTTCTACATTTGCCTTTGCGGTTACCCAGGTAAAATTAAATTCATTTTCTTTTACGTGTTTGCTTAATGTTCTTGCGCTTTTAAAATCTAGGCGGCAGCGGCCCATGTTTGCTGTATCAGCAACTATCAATTCTGTTTGATGGCGCTGCATTTTTTGTTTGTGTTTACACGAAGGCGCAAAAAAGCAAAGCAATAAAATTGCAAAAGAAAAATGTTTTATAGAGAGGAATGAATTAATCATTCAGTTTTTTTGATCTTAATTTGTTGAGCAATTCGTCTGATTTGCCACCGGCTTGTCTCGCAAGGTTCCATTGTGTCATGGCCTCTTCCTGCTTGTTTAATTTGTAAAGCACATCCCCGTAATGTTCTAATATATCTGCTTTTGGCGGACCCATTTTAGAGGCGTTGGCCAACCATTCTTCAGCCTCCTTGTACTTTTTTTGCTGGTACAAGATCCATCCATAAGTATCCATATAATTACGATTGTCGTGTACAAGCTCATTTGCTTTGCGTGATAGCTTTTCGGCCTTATCTAAATTCTCGTTTCTTAAAGACAGATAATAAGCATAATTGTTTAAAACATAAGTGTTATCAGCATCTATCTTTAACGCGTCATCAAAAGCTTTATCAGATTTTGCATAGTCTTTTCCATAAAAATAAGCATCACCTAAGTTGGTATAAAAATCCATCATCAATGATTTATTATCTGACACAAACTCTAAACCATCTTTTAAAGACTGCGCTGCTTTTTTGTGGTTTTTTAATTGCATGTTGGCAACGCCATTAAAAAAATAGGGGATAGCCTGGCTAGGGAAAAGGTCCATTGCTTTTGCACTATGATGTTCTAACGAATCGTAATTTTTTAATTCGCTATCTGCAAATAATAGCTGGCTCCAAACCCTGTAATCAACAGCCTCGCCGCTTGCGGCGATGTAATAATATTTTGCAGATTCCTGAATTTTTCCACCAAGCAATAAAAAATCAGCATATACTTCGTTACCGCGCGACTCTTTTGTGTGCACTTTAACTAATATTTCACACAACTCTAAACCGCGCGCATAATAATTTGATTCGGGTTGTTTTTCTGCACGTGAAAAATAATATCTTGCCGCATCTATTTTATAATCTACTTCAAGATCCGGGTTTTGAAACGCTTTTTTTAAATAGTCAAAAGCTTCGTCATCTTTTCCTTGAGCGCTGTAATAATCATGTAATGCAAGGTTAATGGATGGATTGTTTGGATCGATCTTTAAGATCATATCATACATTTCTTTTGCCTTATCCAACCTTTGTTGTTCAATATAAAAATCGGCTAAGTAAGCAAGATACCTTGGTTCGGTTTTATTAGAATTTGCAAGGCGCAATAATTCATCTTCGGTTTCTTTGAACTTTTTTTGATTCTTTAAAAGCTTTATTTTATTTAAAGTTATCTGTTCATTGATGCCATAAGTTTTTTCGAGCTCATTATAAATTTTATACGACTTATCATATTCGCCAATAATTGAATATTCAATAGCAAGATCTTCCTGGAACTCTGTTTTGTCTGGAAAATTCTTTACCAGTTGCTCTCTTAGTTTGATAGATTGATTGTATTGTTTTAAGGATACGTAACAGTCAATAAGCAATAATTGATACCATTCATTCTTTGGATTTGCTTCTGCACAGGCCTTGGCATTTTGTATGGCTAACTCATAAGCGCCAATTAATTTATAAGTTTTGGCAAGCTCATATTTTAGAGGAATACTATTTGGATCTATTTTTTTACACTCTGTAAATAAACGTAATGCCTCTGGTAGATTTTGTTTTTGCGGTTGCAAAGCCGCGCAGCCGTCAATAAAAAAGCTTGTAAACTTTACTTCGTTTGCCTTTGTACTGGGTTTTGCATCTCCGGGAAATTCTTTAATGCTTGTTCTGTCAACAGCTTCTTTTTTATTTTTGCAGGACGTAAAAGAAGTAACCAAGCCGGAAACCGTTAGTACAAGAATAGAATATTTAAGGGCTTTAAACAAATAATTGTGTGTAGTCGCTAATACTGAGGTCTAAAGCTTTGCCTGTAACTTCTGCGCCAATACCAAGGATACTATTGGCAATATTAGCGTTGTTTATGTTAGAATCCTTTTGAACGATGGAGTTTTGTAAAATACTGTTTTTAACTTTAGTATTAGCGCCAATGCTGGCGTGCGGCCCAATAACAGAATCGGTTAACTCTACATTTTCGCCAATATAACATGGCTCAATAATAATACTGTTATGGTTTTTGATGTTCTTTTCTTTTAAATGCGCTTTGCCTTTATCAAATTCTAATACACGTTGATTGGTGTAAACCGTAGCGTTTTTATTGCCACAATCCAACCACTCGGTAACCTGGCCTGGCATAAACTTAGTGCCTTTTTGCTTCATGTTCTCAAGCGCGTTTGTAAGCTGGTATTCACCTTTTTCGGTGATGTTATTATCCAATAAATATTGTAATTCGCTTTTTAAATAATCGCCATCTTTAAAATAATAAATACCAATAATAGCAAGATCGCTTACGAATGTTTGAGGTTTTTCAACAAAGTCTGTAATAGCGCCTTTAGTGTCTAACTTCACAACACCAAACTGACTCGGATCTTCAATTTTTTGAACCCAGATAACGCCTTCCTGCTCTGTATCCATTACAAAATCAGCTTTAAACAACGTGTCTGCAAAGGCCACAACGGTTTTACCTTTAATGGCATCTTTTGCGCACATAATAGCGTGTGCCGTTCCCAATGCAACATCCTGGTAAAAAATGCTGCCTTTGGCGCCCTGGCTTTCAGCTACTTTTATTAAATTTTGTTCAACTTCCGCGCCAAAATCAGGCCCAATAATAAAGGCAATTTCATTTACTTTTTGTCCGCAAACTTTAGTAATGTCTTCTACCAGACGCTGTACAATAGGTTTTCCGGCCACAGGTATCAAAGGTTTTGCTGTTGTTAGTGTGTGAGGGCGCATGCGCTTGCCCTTACCGGCCATTGGAATAATAATTTGCATATAATTTTATAATCTCACAAAAATAACATAATTTACTGAGGTAAAAAGGTAAAATGACCGTTAAAAAATACTTTTTGGCTATTGTAATTCCGCCGCCATTATTTGAAAAAACAGAGGCCGTTAAACAACAATTATTTCATGAACACGGATTGAAAGGAGCGCTCAGGAGCCCCGCTCACATTACATTACATAGGCCTTTTGAGTGGAAAGAAGAAAAAGAAAACAATCTTATTGAGAAACTAAAGGGCTTTAAATTTGAAAAAGAGTTAAAGATAGAACTTAACAATTTTTCGTTTTTTGAGCCGCGTGTAATTTATGTAGATATTGCTCCAAATGCAGAGTTGGATGCCTTACATGATAGTTTAAAGAAATTCGCGAAAAAGGAATTACGATTATTTAATGAGGCAGATGATATGCGGGGTTTTCATCCACACATAACCGTTGCCTCGCGCGACCTTAAAAAAGCAAAATTCTATGAATTACACCCTGATTTTCAGGAAAAAAAACTAAGTGGGGCGTTTAATTGCAAGAGTTTTTGCTTATTGAAGCTCGATAAGAAATGGGAAATACTAAAGCAGCTTAGCTTTTAACCTTAATATTTAAAACAATTCTAAATAAGCCTTTTATTGCTTGGTGTTACTAATGAACGACTTGGAAGCATAATGAACGATTTTAAAATTAAAAACATTTAGCTTAAAACTTGATTCTAAACGTTTTGCTTAATACCTTTGGCACACAATTTCAAGTATTTATTTTATACCATTATGAGTAAAAAAGCAGGATTTTTATCTTCCTCAATCGGAAAGAAATTTTTAATGGGATTAACGGGTTTATTCCTTATTTCCTTTTTAGTAATACACGTAACCTTAAACAGTTTTATTTTCTTTAATGATCATGGCGTAAGTTTTAACGCCGGCGCTGATTTTATGGCGCATAACCCGATCGTTAGGATCCTTGAAATAGGATTGTTTGCTGGCTTGTTGTTACATATCTGGCAGGCATTGGTTTTAACTTTAGAGAACCGTAAGGCACGCCCCATTGGTTACGAAGTAGTGAACGGAAGCGCTAACAGCAGCTGGTACTCACGCTCTATGGGCATATTAGGATCTTTGCTTTTATTATTTCTTGTAGTTCACTTAAGTAATTTTTGGATACCAACTAAGATCGCTGTTTTTAATCACACCGAGCACGATACTTTTGCCGGCATGAAAGCAGTTTTTTCTCAATGGTATTTTGTTGTTATTTATTTGGTAGGCGTTATCAGTCTTTTATATCACTTGTTACACGGCTTTCAGTCTGCATTCCAATCTTTAGGTTTAAATCATAAAAAATACACGCCGCTTATTAAAAATTTAGGCATCTGGTTTTCTATAATTGTTTGCTTGTTATTTGCAGCAATGCCGGTTACCATGTTCTTAGGAATAATAAAATAATTGTCAATTAAAAAATTGTAAATACAATACTATGGCTTCTTCATCAAAATTAAATGCAAAGATCCCTGAAGGAATTTTAGAGGACAAATGGACAAAATACCGTTCTACTGTTCATCTTGTTAATCCAGCTAACAAACGTAGCTTAGAGGTGATAGTTGTAGGCTCTGGTCTTGCAGGCTCTTCTGCCGCAGCATCGTTAGCCGAAATGGGATATAAAGTAAAAGTATTTTGTTTCCAGGATTCGCCACGCCGCGCTCACTCTATTGCTGCACAAGGTGGCGTTAATGCCGCAAAAAATTATCAAAATGATGGTGACAGCGTTTACCGTTTATTTTATGATACTATTAAAGGTGGCGATTACCGCGCCCGAGAAGCTAACGTTCACCGTTTGGCTGAGGTATCAGGAAATATTATTGATCAATGCGTTGCGCAAGGTGTACCATTTGCACGTGAATACGGCGGAACTTTAAGTAACCGTTCATTTGGTGGAACGCAGGTACAACGTACATTCTACGCTGCAGGGCAAACCGGGCAGCAATTATTATTAGGCGCATACAGCGCCCTGCAACGCCAGGTGGGTATGGGTGCTGTTACATTAATGGCGCGTCACGAAATGATGGATGTTGTTACTATTGATGGAAAAGCCCGCGGTATTATTGCCCGCGACTTAGTTACAGGAAAACTACAACGCCACTTTGGCCATGCTGTTCTTTTATGTACAGGTGGTTATGGAAACGTGTTTTATTTATCTACAAACGCTATGGGCTGTAATGTTACAGCTGCATGGAAAGCACATAAAAAAGGCGCTTTCTTCGGAAACCCTTGTTACACACAAATTCACCCCACGTGTATTCCTGTTTCAGGAGATCATCAATCTAAATTAACGTTGATGTCAGAATCGTTACGTAATGATGGAAGAATTTGGGTTCCAAAACAAAAAGACGATAAGCGTAAAGCAAAAGATATTCCTGAAGAGGAAAGAGATTATTATTTAGAGAGACGTTATCCTGCCTTTGGTAACTTAGTACCGCGTGACGTAGCCAGCCGTGCTGCTAAAGAACGTTGTGATGCGGGTTATGGAGTAGGTTCTTCAAAAATGGCGGTGTATCTTGATTTTGAAGCAAACATGATGCGTTACGGCCAGATCGAAGCCAACAAAAAGAATTTACATAATCCAACAAAAGAAGCTATTCGCGCATTAGGAAAAGATGTAGTGAAAGAAAAATACGGTAACCTGTTTGATATGTACAAACAAATTACCGACGAAGATCCTTATGAAATGCCAATGCGTATTTATCCTGCGGTTCACTATACAATGGGTGGCCTTTGGGTAGATTATAATTTAATGACAACGGTTCCGGGCTTGTATGCTTTAGGTGAAGCCAACTTCTCTGATCACGGCGCTAACCGTTTGGGAGCATCTGCATTAATGCAAGGGTTGGCTGATGGTTATTTTGTAATACCTTACACTATTGGTGAATATTTATCTGAAGAAATTCGCACCAAAGCAATTCCAACCGATAATGAAGCGTTTGTAAAAGCAGAAGCTGAGGTTCAGGAACGCATCAACAAATTATTCTCAATTAAAGGAACCAAAACGGTTGATTATTTCCACAAAGCATTAGGCCGCATTATGTGGGAAAAATGCGGAATGGCGCGTAGTGCAAAAGGTTTAACTGAAGCAATTGCAGAAATTCAACAATTGAAAAAAGATTTTTGGAGCGATGTACGTGTACCGGGAGAACAACACGAATTTAATACGGAATTAGAAAAAGCACATCGCGTTGCCGATTTTATTGAGCTTGGAGAATTAATGTGTAAAGATGCATTGAACCGTAACGAAAGTTGTGGTGGCCACTTCCGCGAAGAGTATCAAACAGGAGAAGGTGAAGCAATGCGTGATGATGATAACTTTGCTTATGTTGCCGCATGGGAATACAAAGGCGAAAGCAATTTTGAATTACACAAAGAAGAATTGAAATTCGAGAATATTAAGTTGGCTCAGAGAAATTACGCTTAAAAGTTAACAGCGAATAGGTATTAGGAATTAGATGGAAGGAAAAATTAGTACATATAAAGATTTAATTGTTTGGCAAAAAGCCATTCAATTAGTTACTGATGTGTATGCATTAACTAAAACTTTTCCTGCTGATGAAAGATTTGGAATTATTAGTCAGATTAATCGAGCAGTAATTTCAGTACCATCAAATATTGCAGAAGGTTGGAGTAGAGAACTTTCAAAAAACTATTTGCAATTTTTAAGAGTATCAAGAGGTTCTTTGATGGAAGTAGAGACTATGATTTTAATTTCTAAGAACTTAAACTATATAAACGAAAAGGATTTTATAGAAATAAATAAAAAAACTGAAGAAGTTGGAAAAATTCTTCAAGGATTAATTAAGAGTGTTCAACAAAAAATAATATTAATAAAAGCGGCTTAGCCTAATCACTAATCCCTATTAACTAATAACTACTATGAGTCACGGAAATATGAATCTGACCTTAAAGGTTTGGAAACAAAAAAATAAAGACAGCAAAGGACGTTTTGAAACTTATGACGCTAAAGGCATTTCGCCCGACATGAGTTTTTTAGAAATGTTTGATGTTGTTAACGAACAATTGATCAGCACTGGTAAAGAACCAATTGCATTTGATCACGATTGCCGCGAAGGTATTTGTGGTATGTGCAGTATGTATATCAATGGCCGTCCACACGGGCCAAAAGGTGGTATCACCACTTGCCAGTTACACATGCGTAGTTTTAATAACGGCGATACAATTGTTGTTGAACCATGGAGAGGCGCTGCCTTCCCTGTTATTAAAGATCTTGCAGTAGATCGTTCTTCGTTTGACAGAATTATGTCTGCCGGTGGTTTCGTTTCTGTAAACACAGGTAATGCAAAAGACGCTAACAATATTTTAATTCCTAAAGATGATGCAGATACTGCGTTTGATGCAGCAGCTTGTATTGGTTGCGGTGCCTGCGTTGCAGCTTGTAAAAATTCAAGCGCTATGTTATTTGTAAGCGCAAAAGTTTCTCAGTTATCTTTATTACCTCAGGGTAAAATTGAAAAACAAGAGCGTGTATTGAATATGGTAAAACAAATGGATGAAGAAGGGTTTGGTAATTGTACTAATACTGGTGCTTGCGAAGCGGAATGTCCGAAAAGCATTTCGTTAGAAAATATTGCACGTATGAACCGCGAATATGTGGGAGCAAGCTTTACGCAAAATAAAAAATAATTATTTTATAAAATTAAAAAGCCGTTTCGAGAAATTCTGAAACGGCTTTTTTGTTTTTATTTAAACGTAAACTAAAAATCCTGGAAACATGGTTTATTGGGTTTGGGTAATTTTAAGCTTAATGTAGCACCATAAAAGAAATACCAATCTTTTGTACGCGTATTACCACGCATATAACCATCTATATATTCGCCACTCACATGATCTAAATGATCAGTAAATAATTTTCTCGGGCTCCATTCCACACCAAAACCAAACACGCGACCTACATTCCATTTAAAACCAATACCATAAGGAATATTAATTTGGTATTTGGGATAAGCTGGTGAAACGATACCGCCATGTGAAAGATCGTTAGCAGAACCTGCACCAAAAGTACTTTTAGTATTAAAGTAAAAACCACCAAGTCCCGCAAAAATAAACATGGTAAAACGATGCTTATCCACGCCAATTCTATAATCCACAAAGTTAAATTCGGCAACAGCGTGCACATCGTAAATGGTTGATATAAAAGCAACGTTTCTTTCCAGTTGATCAAACTCTTTACTTTTAGAATCATCGCCCATTACAGAACCATAATTTAACCCAAAACGAAATGCATAACGGTAATGTGTGGAGTATCTATAAAATAGTCCGATAGCTGGCTTAGAGAATGAAAAATGTCCACGGGGATTAAGGTCACCAAGATAATAAGAAGCGCCCGCAAAAAGCCCGATCTCGCTTTGACGAAAATTTCTTTTTTTAGTTTGTGCCGACGCTATAAAAACGAAAAGACATAATAGATATGGGAGTGCTTTTTTGATCAAATCAATTAGTAAAACGTAAAAATAACAGATTTATTGCCCATTTTGTTTAAAAAAGAAGCGATTTTTGTTATTTAAAAAAGCAACTTTTTAAGCTTTTTTCAGGCGATTTAAAGCGATTTTACACTAAAAAGCAGATTTTTTTGTTAAAAAATCGTTTTTTGGGTTTTTCACAACAAACGAATATAAATAAAACTAAAAGCCAAATTGGGCATTTAATCTTTGATTAGATTTGTGTTTCTGATTTGGAACAAAAGAAAACATATAAACCTATTGGCGTTTTTGATAGCGGTTTTGGCGGCTTAACGGTTTTAAAAGAAATTGTAAACGAAATGCCGCAATACGATTATCTGTATTTAGGCGATAATGCGAGGGCGCCGTACGGCTCAAGAAGTTTTGAAACGGTTTATGAATACACATTAGAATGTGTTAATCATTTATTCGCCATGGGTTGTGAGTTGGTTGTGTTAGCCTGTAACACTGCTTCAGCAAAGGCTTTAAGAACCATTCAGCAAAAAGATCTTCCACATATTGATCCTTCAAAAAGAGTGTTAGGTGTTATTCGACCCACTACAGAAATTATTGGTAATTATAGTAAGACAGGAAACGTGGGTGTACTTGGCACCGCGGGAACCGTTAGCTCAGGATCTTATTTGGTTGAAATAGAAAAATTTTTTCCGGAACTTAAAGTGTACCAGGAGGCCTGCCCCATGTGGGTTCCGCTAATAGAGAACAATGAATATAATAATGAAGGCGCAGACTTTTTTATAAAAAAACACGTCACTAATTTAATGAAGCTGCAAAAAGATATTGATGCTATTATTTTAGGCTGTACACATTATCCTTTGATCAAAGAAAAAATTCAAAGCTATCTTCCTGCAAATGTTCAGTTATTATCACAAGGAACAATTGTTGCCAAAGGCTTAAATGAGTATTTAAAACGTCATCCTGAAATGGAAACCAAATGTAGCAAATCGCAAGTGGTTAGTTTTTATACTACAGACCTTCCTGAAACTTTTGATAAAGCAGCTACCTTGTTTTATGGAAAAGAAGTAAGATCAAAGCACTTAGCTTTGTGATCAAATTATTTCTCTAAGATCTTAAACTCTGTTCTACGATTGTTCTGGCGGCCCTCATCTGTTTCGTTTGTATCAATAGGTTTTGTTTCACCATAACCTTTTGCAACCAAACGCGCAGTACCAATGCCTTTGCCAATCAAATAATCAACAACAGATTTTGAACGGCTCTCACTTAATTTCCAGTTGTAATCATCAGAACCTTTACTATCGGTATGACTTCCTAATTCTATTTTCAATGAAGGATTATCATTTAATAATTTAATTAAACGCTCGAGCTCATTTGCAGATTCAGGACGAATAGTTGCTTTATCAAAATCAAAAAAGATATTACGTAAAACGATCGTACTTCCAATTTCTATTTTCTTTAACGCAACATCTTTTGTAAACTCCTGGAAAGCTGCATTATCAGGAATGTTGAAATTCTCTGAATGAAATAAATAACCATCGCGTTTTACGGCAATACCATAATTTTTTCCACTTGGTAAGGTCACCAAATATTTTCCTGTGCTGCTGTTTGATTTAAATGTTGCCAGTACAACGTTCTTATCGTTATCGATCAAATCAATAGAAGATTCTAAGGGCTGTGTTGTTTTTGCATCAGTAACAACACCTTTTAAGATGGTTAATTTTGCAGAAGCAACTTCAACAGCATTCTCAACTTTTAAGTTACTTACAGGGTTTGCGGCCATTGCCATTAACTGATCCTGAGTATTTAAAAGCGGAGCTTTTTCAGGCCCTAAGAAAGTGATCTTGTAAATATCTTTTTCACCAAAGCCTCCTGTTTTTGAAGAAGCAAAATACGCGCGGCTGCCACTACCACTCACTACAAAAAACACATCATCGTCCGGCCCGTTAATTGGGTAACCAAGATTTTCAGGCATACCCCAAACTCCATTCACCAAAGTAGATTTAAAAATATCATAACCCCCCATTGAGTTATGGCCTTTGCTGCTAAAGTATAAAGTCACACCATCAGGATGCATGAACACTGCTTCATCTCCATATTTTGTGTTTACTACAGGGCCAATGTTTTTTGCAGCACCCCATTCGCCTTTAACATCCATATCGCTGTAATAAATATCTCTGTCACCAATTCCTGATTCTTTATCACTTACAAAATACAAACGCTTGCCATCAAAGCTTAAGCTCACGCTTGACTCGTGGTATTTTGTGTTAATGTATTTATTCATGTGAATTGGTTCTTCCCAATCCGCACCAAATAAAACGCTTTCATAAAGGTCGCCACCGTCTTTTCCTGAATGCCTGTAAACATAAAGTTTACTACCATCAGAAGAAAGACCTGCAGCGGCATCATGATTCTCTGTATTTACATTTTTACTTAAAAGTTTAGATGCCTGCCATTTACCATTTAATTTTATTGAGGAATAAACATCTTCATAATAACCGTTGTCATTTTCATCGCGTTTGCCACCGGTAGAATTGTCTCTTCTTGCAGTAAAAATAATATTTTCCTCATCTGCAGAAATTGAAGGCCCATACTCGGGAAAAGCTGTATTAATGCTTGACCCAAGGTTATCTACAAAAACACGTTCAGGGCTTGAGCTTAATTTTTTACCACTGTTGCATTCTGCAATTTTTTTAGTAATGTCTTCTGCTTCCATTGCGTTTTTTTTGCCCTGCTGAAGACATATCTGGTAATGCTTAATGGCATCGTCCCAACGGCTATTTAAATGATAGCTCCAGGCCAGCCAAAACGCCATATCTTCTTCTGCTAAAGGATCTAATTTATACGCAGTTTCAAAATAAGTTAAGGTTTGCGGGGCTGAGGGATCTGTAATAAAAGCAATAAAGCCAAGCATATAATTCAACCGTGCATTTTTTGGATTAAATGTTTGTGCCGTTGATAAAGGTGCCAGAGCATCTCTAAAATTTTGATACCCTGCCTTTTGATAATCATAATGACTTACAGGATAGTATCGGTGTTCAGAGGCATAAGACTTTTTAAAATCTTCAAACTCTTTTCGTCCCTGCATATAAAACTCCGTTCCAATATCTAATTGCTTACGGGCAACTTTCATTTCATCTTTCTTGCCGGGAAAATTATCTTTCTCAAATTCTATAGATTGAGAAAATGATAAAAAAGAAAAATAAATAAATGTTATAGCGAATAATAGTTTTTTCATAGTCTTCGAATAAATTAGTCTAAGCAAGAAGCGTTAATAAAATTTTTGGCGTTACTAACACCAAGCTCATAGGCTTTTTTCCAATCGCTGCAGCAATCAGCTTCTTCGCGAAGCATTTGGCGCGCAATACCACGGTTGTAATAGGCCGGTCCGTTATTTGGATCGTTTGCAATGGATTGGCTGGCCATATCTTTCGCTTTTTTATAATCCTTGTTTTTTATAGCTATTGAAGAAAGGTTGTTGTAAGCAAAAGCATTTTTAGGATCTTTTTTTAATACATCTTCAAAATCTGTTTGCGCCGCTTTAAGATTATTGTTCTCAAAATTTGCAGAGCCGCGGTTGTTTAAGGCAACCAAATAGTTTGGATTAGCCTGCAGTGCTTTTGTGTACGCCTCAACAGCTTTTGCATAATTCTTATTTAAGCGATACGCAGAACCTAAATTATTATGAATAAAAACTAAAGAATTATCAAGGCTAATCGCTTTTTCATAATCTGCTATTGCGCCGGCATAATCATTTTTAGCACGTTTGGTACTTGCGCGATCATTATAAGCATACACATAATTTGGATTGGCGGTAATTGCTTTTGTAAAAAATTCTAAAGATTTATCATAGTCTTTTGAATCGTAAAGAGAGATACCCTTGTAATAACAACCTTCAACATGTGCAGGGTTTATTCTTAAACAATTATCCAAAGCAACAGTTTGACTATCCTTTTGGTTGAGATCATAAAAGATCAGGCTTTTATTAAAATAAAATTCAGGGTTTTGCGCGTTCAATAAAATGGCGCTGTTTATATCAGCTAACGCTTCAGTATGCTTTTTTAAATGGATATACGCAATGGCTCTATTGGCAAGAGCTTTATCAAAATTAGGCTTTGCGGTTAAAGATTTGTTAAACAATTCAACAGCCGCCGCACATTCATTTTTTTTAAGTGCAGCAAGTCCACTGTTATAATCCTGCTCTGCAATTTGTTCAGGAGTTAAATTGGTTGCTACTTTCACTGTATCCTGCGCCTGCACATTTACCAAAAACAAAACCAGGAAGATCAATAAATAATTGTGTTTCATGCTTTAGAGATTTAAACACTAAATATAAAATAATATTTAAAATATTAAAAAATAAGTTCTCAATGCTAAAATGCTTATAAATGCGGGATAATTTCCTAATTTTAAACTCTAAATGTATTTAGAAATGAAGAAGAATATTTACGTTGCAGTTTTATCGATCGTGTTTAGCTTAAGTGGCTTTGCGCAATTAGGCGGCTTTATGAAAGATAAGGCTAACCAGGCAAAAGATAAAGCAAAAGCAAAAGTGCGCGAAAAAACCACTGAAAGCTGGGAAAAGCATCAGAATGAATACGATGCAAGTAATTTTAATTATGCTATTTCTTTTTTAGATAACAGCGGCGTTTTTGAGGCCGATGAAAAGGGCGGGGCCTTTAACAGCAATCTGACAAGTGCCGCAAAATTTGCAAATAATGAAGAAAAAACGATTGAAGAAAGAGCTTACACTAATTTAAAGAATGGTGAGATTTTAATGGCAAGCAATAAATTTAGTATGGCTGAACAAAGTTTTAAACTTGCAAAAGTTTTATACGAAGAAGATGGAAAAAAATCAACAGATAATTATGGGCAAACTGTTAGCGACTTAGGATTGCTTTATCAATCACGCGGGCGTTATTCAAAAGCAAAAACTTATAACGAAGATGCCATAAAGCTCCGCGAGAGTAGTAGCAATAAGGGCATGTTAATAGTTTCGATAAATAATAATGCTGTATTGAAAAAAGAGACAGGTTTTTATACGGAAGCGGAAGCAGATTTTAAAAAAGCGCTTGAAATTGCCAAAATACAAAACGATGCCTTGGCAAAAGCACTTATTTGCAATAATCTTGCAATGACCTATTTAGATATGAATAAATTAAAAGATGCCGAAAGTCAAATGAATACAAGTATTTCTGAGGCTTCGTCTATTTTAAAAGACAACTCAAGTAATTTTATTAAACTACAAATTAATTTAGCCAACATTTATCGTTTTGAAAAAAAATATGACGACGCAGAAAAATTATATTTGAAAGCCATTGAAGTAAAAGAAAAAAAATTAGGAGCGCATCCTGATCTGGCTCACCTTAAAAAAGGACTTGCACAATTATATATGGAAATGGGCAAGAACGGCGAAGTTGAAAAATTATTACAAAGCGCTTATGATATAAATAAGCGCAAGCTTGGCGAAAGCAACCCGGCCACAGTTTCAACACAACAAGAGCTTGCTAATTTTTACCGATTTAACAATAATTCGGCAAAGGCATTAGAGTTAATGTTAAAAGTAACTGAAAAGAAAAAAACAATTTATGGCGAAACGCATCCAAATTATATCCAGGCTCTGGAAGACCTTGCATTAGCACAATGGGAAAATGGCAAAATTGCAGATACAAAAACAAATTATAAAATTGTAATTGATAACACATTAAATTATATTAATACGTTCTTTAATACCTTAAACGACAATGAAAAAACCCTGTATTGGGAAAAAACAAATAACCGTTTACAGCGTTTTTATGCATTCGCATACGCTAATAATAAAACCAGCGCCGATCTTGCACAGCAATTATACAATACGGTAATTAATACCAAAGGTTTTTTATTAAGCAACTCATCTAAGATCAGGAACATTATTTCTTCAAGCGGAGATGAATCTTTAAAAACAACCTACAACCAATGGTTGGATACAAAAGAAAATTTAAACCAGGCCTACCAGTTAAGTAAAGAAGAATTAGTTCAGGAACATGTAAATGTTGATAGTTTAAAAAGAAGGGCCGATGAATTGGAGCGGGAATTATCTCAAAAAAGTGCTTTGTTTAAAGAAAGCGCCACAGAGCAAACCGTTACCTATGAAACAATACAAAAACAATTAAAACCTGGAGAAGCGGCCATTGAAGTTTTAGAATTAAATGAATATAAAAATGGGTTTACCAATAATGGCGAATACATTGCTTTGGTTTTAACAGCAACGGACCTTAAAATAATAAGTCTTGGAGATGTAAAAAACATTAACGATGCTATTGGCGTTTTTAGAGAAAAAACGATTGATCAAAAACCTGAGAATGATGCTTATGCCATAACATGGAAAGCATTAGACGAACAATTAACCGGAATTTCAAAAATATATTTGTCGTTAGATGGAGCTTATCATCAATTAAGTATCAATGCTTTAAAAGATGGTGCAGGAAAATATTTAGTAGATAAATATTCGTTGCAATTTACAGGTAATACAAAAGATATTATCAGTATTAAACAAACCGAAAGCGCTTCTGTAAAACCGGTTACTGCTTTTTTAATTGGTAACCCGCAATACGGTACTAACGGCGTTGTAGCACAATTACCCGGAACAGAACTTGAAGTAAAGAACATTACAAAACTCTTAACAACGCATAAAGTTAAAGCAACTGCTTTATTTGGCGCAAGCGCTACCGAAGCAAAGGTAAAAGAGATTAATTCACCAAGTATTTTACATATTGCAACGCATGGTTATTTTTTATCCGATCTAAGCCAGGTAGAAACTTCAAAAATTTTAGGCGTGGACGTTTCTGCGGCAAAAGAAAATCCGTTATTAAGAAGTGGTGTGCTTTTAGCAAACTGCGAAAATGTGTTTGATGAAAATTTTCATCCTTCACCAAATAGTGAGAATGGGATTTTAACGGCGTATGAAGCTATGAGTTTAAATTTAGATAAAACAGATCTTGTTGTATTGAGCGCTTGTGAAACCGGTTTAGGAAGTGTTAAGCAGGGCGAAGGAGTGTACGGTTTACAACGCGCATTTTTAATTGCAGGCGCAAAAAGTATTATTATGAGCTTGTGGAGTGTGAGCGATGCTGCTACAATGGAACTTATGACCTTATTCTATAACAACTATGCAAAAAGCGGAAACAAACAACAGGCTTTTTCGGATGCGATCAAACAATTAAAAATAAAGTACAAAGAACCATTTTACTGGAGCGCGTTTGTTATGTTGAGCAAGTAATTATTTGCCGTCACCCTGAACTTGATTCAGGGGTCTCAGTACCTTTATATGCTAGTGCTGAGATTCCGGCTCAATGTCCAGGGTCGCTGAGCTTGTCGAAGCGTTAATACCCCAATTTTACATACACTGCCAAATGATCGCTAAAGCCGTTAAAGTATTTATTGTTATCGCCGTACGTTCTGTTCGGTTTAAATTCGCCGGTACTATGGTTTTTAAAAAGCACAAAATCTTTATCATGAATAAATGCATTGCCTTTTTTAAAGTGTAACCCCTCGTCATTTAAAAAACCCTGCGATAAAATAATATTATCAAATAATTCCCAAACGCCCTGGCGATAATGAGAACCTTTTTTCTGAGTGTATAATTCAAAGTATGGATTAAATAATTCCCTGCTTCCACTTTTTGGTGAGCCGTTCGCCATTAAGGCGCTTACGATCGACCTGCTTTTTGGACTATCATTCAGGTCACCCATAATAATTAGTTTTACTTCCGGATCTTTTTGATGGAGCTCATTAATTTTATTTCTGAGTATTTGTGCTGCATAAATACGTTTAGCTTCGGTTTCCATTTCACCATCACGACGGCTCGGCCAATGATTTACAAAAAAATGAATTGGCTCTCCTGTTGTTTTAAATTTTAAAGTAATGTGTAAAATATTTCGCGTGGCGTAATAAGGTAAAAGATCATTAACGACCTTTATTTCTTCCGAATCCATGAGATCAAAAATAGATGTATCAAAAATAAATCCAACATTTATCCCCCGTGTATCCATTCCGGTTGAACAAATACTGATATACTTTCTTGTCTTTAAATTACTTTTAAAAATAAGATCATTTAATACGTTTTTATTTTCCACCTCACAAAAGCCAACCGCATCGGGCAAATTAACTCCATCAACCGTTGAATCTAAAACCTGTGCAACACGTTTTATCTTATTGAGATATTTTGTTTCATCCCATTCGGATAAGGACGTTGGAAGAAATTCTTCATCCTGTGTTTCAGGATCATCAATGGTATCAAAAAAATTTTCTACGTTATAAAAGGCAACGGTGATGTTTTGCATGATAGTTAAAGTTTTATTGCAAGCTGGCCCACATATTGTGTTGGCGCGCGCATATCACCCGGCCTTGCCTGGTAAGATTGGTTAGTAAAATTATTAACGATAAAAGAAATTTTTATAGATTTATTTAAGCTCACAGAAAAGCGGGCATCATGTACCCAAACACTTTTTTGAAACTCATCAAAATTTTTATTTAATCCCGGCAAAATGTAGGTAGCATCTACTTCATCCCAATTAACACCATTTGCAAGATCGTTATATTCGTGCAAAATGCTTTGTGTAAAGCGCCTGTCAATATTTTCTACCTTACTTGTAAAACGAGTGCTGTAACCGATGGAAATAAATTTATAATCAAGTTGAATATCACTTTTTATTAAATGTTTATTTCTGTATTTTAATGTATTTATTCCCGGCAAGCCCAAAGTGTCTTTCGCGGGATTAAAGTTTGGATTAATGGGGTTCATGTATGTATAACCAGAGAACACGCTTACATTGATCGGCCCTATTTTACCTGTTCCATTAACCGAAACTTCGTAACCTGAAATTTGAGCTTCACCAATATTTTGTGATTTAAATCCTGCATAATTAATATCCTGGTAAAAAATTCCGGTAGCGCCTCCCGGTTTATATATATCAAAAACAAACTCAACCATGCTGTTGTATTTTGTATAAAAAGCGGCAGCATCAAAAAGACCTTTAAACCCTGCAACTTTAAACCCTTGTTTTACCCCAATTTCGGCACTGTATCCGCGTTCTGGTTGTAAGGATTGATTAGGGTAGATCTTTAATGCACTCACCGAAGTGCTTACAAATTTTTCTGCAACACTTGGGAACCTGTATCCCTGGCCGAAAGATGCCCTGAAAAAAGTATACTCAAATGCCTGGTAATTTAACCCTACTCTTGCAACAGGTTGAAATGGTAAAGGTACAGCACCTGTAGCCGGAACCAGATATCCTTTTGTTTTTGCTGTATCTAATTTGTAAAACTCACCTCTTAAACCAACCGAGGCGGTGAGCTTATTAAAGAATTTTTTATCTGCCTGTATGTAGCCTGCAATATTTTGTCCGCTGTGTTTACCGTATAAAGAATCGCCAAGAACTTGTTGTTCCATATACACAGCGCCTGTAGTTAAAATTAAATTATTTGCAAAATGCTTTTGATATTGTAATTCGCTATAATATAATTCGGCATAACTTCCCTGGCCTTTATCATTTCTGTTAACGGTTTTAAAATAACGGTTGCGCAGACTTAACTTGTTGTTTTTCCAGAAATAAGTCACAAAAGGATCTACATTAAAACGATCGTTGTTATAACGTTGTATGGTTCTGCCTTGTGGAATGTAAGCAGAATCATAATTTTGCCATAAGAAGAATAGCCCGCCGCGCGTATTCATCATATTTGTATTTATACCAACAGCAAGGCCCGGAACCTTTTTGAAATTATATCTTAAGTTACAATTAAAACGCTGGCGATCTTCTGTTTCTAACATTCTAAAACCATCATCGGTAAAAATATGTCCGCCAACTACAAAATCAAGATTGTCAATTTTTTGTGCGTGCGAAAAATTAATTCCTTTTTGAAATTGTGTAGTACCCTTCCACCATTTATAAGTTTTACTTGGGGCATCATAGCTTCCAAAAAAAGAAATGATACTGGTAATTGGTTTATCTTTGGCGTAGATGGTTCTTAAATTGATAACACCGTTTAAAGCACTTGAACCAAACAAAGCAGATGAAGCACCTTTAATAACTTCTACCTGCTCAATATTTTCTAAGGGCAAATAATTCCATTTTATATCACCGGCATCTGCACTTATCATCGGCATTTCATCCACCAGCATTAACACACGACTGCCCGCACCGTAACTAAACCCACTACCGCCACGGATGCTCGCCTGTCCATCTGCAACGGTAACACCCGGCACCTGGTTAATGATCACATCTAAATTAGTAACATTCTTGTTTTCAATTAACGATGGTTTTATAATATCCATACTTACAGTAACATCACTTAATTTTTGTTCAAACTTTCCAGCGCTAACAACCACTTCATCAAGTGCTGTATTTGCATCTTCTAACGAAATATTAAATTTAACGGTTTGGTTTTCCTGAACACTAATAGCTTTTTTAAAAGTTTTATAACCCACCAGGTTACAAACAAAAGTGTAGCTGCCAGGACTAAGATCTAATTCAAAAAAGCCGTGTAAATTGGTAACACTGGCTTTTTTTTGATCAACACTTACAATCGCGCCAATTAAAGTATCGTTTGTTTTTGCATCCTTTACATAACCATTTACATTTACCTGCGATCGTAAAATACTACAAAATAAAGCAAGACCTACAATAAGTTTAGCTGTAAATTTGTTCATGTTTGATTAATGAATAAGTTTACAATATAGTAAATGGTTTTTTTATTTTGAAACAAAATTGCCCGAAAAAATGAATTTAGACGAATTGCCATACCAGATAGGATTAACCTTAATTGAAGGCATTGGCGATGTGAATGCAAAAGCTTTACTGGCCTATTGTGGAAGCGCCGGCGAAGTGTTTAAACAAAAAGAAGCACACTTGTTAAAAATTCCCGGAATTGGTTCTGCGTGGGCGCGATCTATTGTAAACAGCAAAAATGTTTTAAAGCGTGCAGAAGAAGAAATAGAATTCATTCAAAAATACAAGATCGATCCGATCTTTTTTACCGACGAAAAATATCCTACACGCTTAAAGTATTGTAGCGATAGTCCTGTGCTACTATATTATAAAGGTAATGCGGACCTGAACCGTGAAAAGATAATTGCAGTTGTTGGTACCCGCAAACCAAGTGCTTACGGAAAAGAAAAAACAGAAGAATTTGTTTCTGAATTAAAAGATAGCGGCATTTTAATTTTAAGCGGACTTGCATATGGCGTTGATGTATTGGCACATAAAACTGCATTGGAAAATAATCTGGATACAATTGGTGTTGTAGCACATGGCCTAGACAGGATCTATCCACAGATCCATGATAAAGTTGCCAAACGAATGATAGGGCAGGGCGGTTTGCTTACAGATTTTATGAGCGGTACAAATCCTGATGCAGTTAATTTTCCCAAACGAAACAGAATTGTTGCAGGACTTTGTGATGCCCTGGTTGTAATAGAAAGTAAGCGCGGTGGCGGAAGTTTAATTACCGCAACAATTGCTAATAGCTATAATAAAGATGTATTTGCTTTTCCGGGAAGAGCCGGAGATGTTTTGGCTGAGGGTTGTAACGGCTTGATAAAACAAAATCGCGCAGTGTTGATAGAAAACACTGCCGATCTTTTATACGCCATGCAATGGAATGATACAGAGAAAAAAACAAACAAGACCAAACAAGTGCCCCTGCTTTTAAATTTAAGTGACGAAGAAAAAATAGTAATGGATGTGTTCAATAAAAAACCAAGTTTACATGTAGATGAACTTTGTCAGAATACAGAATTTACAATCGGTAAGATTTCTGCTCTATTATTACAATTGGAGTTTAGTAATATCATTAAATCCCGCCCGGGAAAGATGTATGAATTGGCTTAATTATGGCCGTTGAGCTTGTCGAAACGATTATGTAATGATTAAAGCAATGCACACTTTGACAAGCTCAGTAGCCAATAAGTTTAACACAAATACTTTTCTATAAGATCCTTTAATTCTTTTTGTAAGCTTAAGGTTTTATCCGCCGCATACCATTTATGAATTTTTTCCGCTTTCTCAGACTTTTCGGCTTTTTTTTCTTTTAGCTCAAGCATAATATGTTGTACGGCTTCCGGACGCGGCCCCCAGGTAAAAATTTCTTTAAGACTTACTTTACTTAAACAAATTAATTTTGGAATAGATCTTCCACCATCCGTTAAGTATTGATCCATCAATTCTAAATTCTCATCACGCAAAATTAGTTTTAGTTCAATGTTTTTGCACTCTTCTTCTATTAAATGCAGGGTTGGAATATTTTGTGCTGCATCACCGCACCAGCCCTCTGTTAAAACTAAAAAGATGCAGGGAAAATTTACTTTTTGTAAAGTTTCTTTTAATTCTGTAGTTAAGGTTGCTGTTTTATTTAAACGGTTCATACGCGCTAAATTTAACTTCGCATAATTTAAATAATCTTCACTTTGATCTGGCCCTGTTGTTTTTCCTTCTGCCATTAAATTATTTAATAGATCCAGGTAGTTTTGATAGTCAATAGACCTGTCGGTATTTGTTTTCATGAAAAAAGATCAGTTTGAAAAGCAGTGTTTTTTAATTCGTGTTCCAGTAACCATTTTTTGCGCCACAAATCGCCGGCATAACCGGTTAAAGAACCATCAGTACCAATAACCCTATGACAAGGAATGATGATACAAAAACGGTTTTTTCCATTTGTAGATGAAACCGCGCGTATTGCTTTTACATCGCCAACCTGTTTGCTCAAAGTTAAGTAGCTTATTGTTTTGCCAAAAGGGATCAGCGTTAATTTTTGCCAAACCAGTTTTTGAAAATCTGTTCCACGAAGTGTTAATGGCAAATTAAAAACTTCTAATTCGTTTTTAAAATAAAGATCCAATTGTTCTTTTGCTTTTGTAAATAAAGGCGATTCAGTTGCTTCCTGTTTCGATCTTTTTTCTTTTTGGGTTTCCAAAAACTTTACCCAAAGCAATTCTTCGCCTTCTTGTGCCATCTCTAATTCTCCAACCGGCGAACTATAATAATTATAAATAATACTTTCCACTAATTAATTCTCCCCTTAATAATTTCCTCTACCACCGTTGGATCTAAAAGTGTTGAGGTGTCTCCTAAATTAGACAGATCTCCTTCTGCAACTTTTCTTAAAATGCGACGCATAATTTTTCCGCTGCGTGTTTTTGGCAAGCCGCTTACAATTTGTATTTTATCAGGTCTTGCAATGGAACCAATAATTTTATTTACGCAATCGTTAATTTCTTTTTTTATCTGCTCCTGGGTTTTTGTTGTTTTTGGAACAATACAAAAAGCATACAAACCCTGCCCTTTTATTTCATGAGGAAAAGCAACCACCGCAGATTCTACAACATCAGCCTGTTCGTTAATAGCACTTTCAACTTCGGCAGTACCAATGCGATGGCCACTCACATTTATAACATCATCAACGCGACCGGTAATTCTGTAATAACCATCTTCATCACGCTTGCAACCGTCGCCGGTGAAATACAAATTTTCATAGGAAGCAAAATAGGTTGCGCGGCAACGCTCGTGATCACCGTAAGTTGTACGAATAATAGATGGCCACGGAAATTTAATACACAGATTTCCTTCTACACCGTTGCCCACAAGTTCATTTCCTTTTTCATCCACCAAAATGGGTTGAATACCGGGAAGCGGCAATGTTGCAAAGCCCGGTTTTGTTTTTGTAATTCCTGCAAGAGGTGAAATTAAAATTCCACCGGTTTCTGTTTGCCACCAGGTATCTACGATCGGGCATTTTTGTTTACCAATGTTTTTATGATACCATTGCCATGCTTCTTCATTAATTGGTTCACCCACACTACCTAATACTTTTAAAGAATCTAATTTATATGGTTTTACAAAATCCAAACCGGCTGCCTCTAAAGCACGAATGGCAGTTGGAGCGGTATAAAAAATATTTACTTTATGTTTGTCTACAATTTTCCAAAATCTTCCACTATCAGGGTAGTTGGGTACGCCTTCAAAAATAACGGAAGTAGCACCGGATAATAAAGGGCCATACGTAATATACGAGTGTCCTGTGATCCAGCCCACATCAGCAGTACACCAATAAAGATCGTTTTCATTATACTGAAAAACATTTTGAAAACTGTAAGCTGTGTAAACCATAAATCCACCACAAGTATGCACAACGCCTTTGGGCTTGCCGGTACTACCAGATGTATATAAAATAAATAGTGGATCTTCACTATCCATTATTTCTGCTTTACAATCTATACTTTGTTTTTTGCACTCAGTTTCCCAATCCAGATCTCTTCCATTTTGCATGGGTATATTTTCATTGGTGCGCTTGTAAACCAAAACGTTTGTAATAGAAGGGCATTTTGTTAAAGCCTCATCAACTGTAATTTTCATTGGTAGTTGTTTGTTGCTGCGATAAGCACCATCGCTCGTTAAAACAACTTTGCATTGAGAATCGTTTATACGATCTTGTATAGATTGCGCACTAAAACCACCAAACACAACTGAATGTATTGCGCCAATTCTTGCACACGCGAGCATAGCGTAAACAGCTTCGGGAATCATTGGTAAATAAATACAAACGCGATCGCCTTTTTTAACATTAAAGCTTTTTAAAACGTTTGCCAAACGATTTACTTCTTCAGATAATTCTTTATAGGTAATAATCCTGATATTATCCTGGGGCTCATTAGGTTCCCAAATAAAAGCAGTTTTATGGGCGTTAGTTTTTAAATGTCTGTCAATACAATTTTCGGAAATATTTAATTTGCCATTGATGAACCACTTTATCTTTGGTTCTTTAAAATTCCATTCTAAAACTTTATCCCACTTTTTTTGCCATGAGAATTCAGAAGCAATTTCGCTCCAGAAATCTTCGGGTTGTTCAATGCTTTTTTTGTAAGCAACTTTATATTCTTCCAGGTTTTTTATTCTCATAGAGAGGATTCTTTTTGTGCAATTCTACACAGTATCCTTATAAAATTACGCATTTAATCTTTTTTATTTAACACAAAATACCCTTTTTTGACGCTTGTTTGGCGGTTAATTTAATTGTTAATAAACTAATTGAATTTAAAGGAATTACGAAGATCAAATCTTTAATTTTGGATATGATGAAAAAAACAACCCTTTTATTTGCTGTAATAATAATTACAGTACTATCTTCTTGCGTACCCGCAAGGCAATTAGAAGAATCGAGAGAAAAGCAAAAAGCCTGTGAAACCGAATTAGCTTCTCTTAAAAAATCAGCACAGGATTGTGAAGCAAGGTTAACCGAGTTAAAAGAACAATCTGTTAAAAACGAGAAAGAAAATGTTGGCCTAAAACGCGACACATCTATTATTGGAAGTAACTATAGAAATCTGACTTCTAAATACGATAAGCTTAACCAATTGAACGAACAATTGATGGACCGTTTAAATAAATTATTAAGCGGCAGCGAAAAAGACAATAGTAAATTAAGTGGCGACCTGCAAATGACACAGGAGCAGCTCTTAAAAAAACAGGACGAGCTAAAAGCGTTGGAAGCAAAATTAAATCTGCAAAAAATAGACCTGGATATGCTGAATGCAGAGCTTAAAAAACGCGAAGCGCGCGTTGTAGAGTTAGAAGACATTTTAAAACGCAAAGATCAGGCCGCAGCTGATCTTAAAAAGAAATTAAGCGATGCTTTATTAGGATTTGAAAATAAAGGCTTAACCATTACACAAAAGAATGGTAAGGTTTATGTGAGTATGGACGAAAGCTTATTATTTGCTAGCGGTAAAACAAATGTAGAAGCGCGTGGTGTTGAAGCATTAAAAAGCGTTGCGAAAGTTTTAGAGCAAAATACAGATATAAATGTTTTAGTGGAAGGTCACACCGATGATGTACCAATGAAAGGTGCGGGTGAAATTAAAGACAACTGGGATCTTAGTGTAATAAGGGCTACATCGGTAACAAAAATAATGTTGTCAAGCGCCAAAATTGAAGCGCAACGTATTACTGCAGCAGGCCGCGGAGAATTTTTTCCTTTAGATCCTGCAAAAACGGCAGAGGGAAGAAAGAAAAACCGCAGAACAGAAATTATTCTTACGCCGAAATTAGATGAGCTTTTAAAAGTACTGGGTAACAACTAAAAAATAAAACGCATGGGAATGATGAAGGAATTTAAAGAGTTTGCCATGAAAGGAAACGTGGTCGATCTTGCCGTTGGGGTTGTGATCGGTGCTGCTTTTGCTGGAATTGTAAAATCGTTAGTAGATGATATACTTACGCCAGCAATTTTAACACCGGCTTTAAAAGCCGCTCATATTGCCGATCTTTCACAATTAGTTATTCCCGGCACCGCCATTAAATATGGTAATTTTCTTTCTCAAATCCTCTCTTTTATACTGGTTACCTTTACTTTGTTTATGGTTATTAAAGCCATTAACAGGATGAAGAAAAAAGAGGAAGCCGCCCCTGTAGTTCCACCAGAACCTACTCTTAGTGAAATACTCTTAATGGAGATCCGCGACTCATTAAAAAAGTAAATATTTAAATCATATTTTAAAACGCCTTTCTTAACCGGGAGGCGTTTTTTATTTAACAACTTAACAATTACTTAACATTAAATTACCATTAAGGTGATTTAGTAACTTTTAGTTTGCAGTAAAATTTTACGCAAATGAAAATAAGCTTAGCATTTAAAGCAATTTGTTTTTTGATAATTTTTCCAGCCTTTTTGTTTTCACAAGAATCAGTTGTAAAACCTTCGAAAACTCCTTATTATAGTTTTAAGAACGGGCTTGGCTTTGCAACGCCTGACAGTTCTTATTCTTTGAATCTTAGATTCAGGATCCAAAACAGGGCATTATTTAATACAGTTAGCGATGAAGATCTTAGTCCCGCTTCTTTTGAAGCACGTGTGCGTCGTTGTAGGTTAAGTTTTGCAGGCCATGTAGTTAACCCTAAATTAACATATTATTTACAATTGTCTTTTTCTCGTGGAGATATGGATTGGAGCGTAGTGGATGTTACATCGCAAAACACCAGTCCAAATGTTGTGCGTGACGCTATGATCTTTTATAAACCTATACAACAGTTACAAATCGGGTTTGGCCAGGGTAAATTACCGGGCAACCGCCAAAGAATAAATTCTTCGGGGGCCTTGCAATTTTATGACCGCTCTATTGTAAACGCTAATTTTACTCCCGATCGCGATTTTGGTTTATTTGCTAATTATACCGCACATCTAACAAAAAACTTTTTAATAATCCCTAAAGTTGCTTTTACCAGTGGTGAAGGCAGAAACTCATCAGGCAGTAATGCTGGTATTGCTTACACGGGCCGTTTAGAAATATTACCCTTAGGTGCTTTTACAGATGGAGGCGATTATTTTGAAGGTGATGTGTTTCGTGAAGAAAAACCAAAAATATCATTAGCAGGTGGTTATCAATTAAACGATCTGGCAGTAAGAACAGGTGGGCAATTAGGAAAAGATCTTTATGGAACAAAAAGCTTTAATGTATATATGGCCGACTTTCTTTTTAAATATAGAGGGATTGCCTTAACGGCAGAATACATCAGAAGAGATACCGACGGAAGTCCCGTAGTTCATGGTACTGACGGCAAATCAAGAACTATTGTTACCGGTGACGGAATTAATACCCAATTAAGTTATTGTTTTAAAAGTCAGTGGGAAATAGCCGCAAGGCATTCACTTGTAAGCCCTCATCACGATGTTTTATCTTCTGTTAAAGAAAACGAACAGTATGGACTAGGCGTAACTAAATACCTTAACAAACATAAAGTGAAGGTTCAGGCTAACGTGTTCTATAACAGGGAGAGAGACTTATTAGCGAATAAAGATCTGAACAAATATTTTTTCGCCGTTTTTCAGGTAGAATTAGGTATTTAACATTAGCTTAACATTGACACAGAGAAAAAACAGGAGATTTGAACAACAAAAACACACACTATGTTTGGATTAGACACAACACTTACAGTTCTATTAATACTTTGTCTTGTATTAGCATGTTTCTTCGAATTTATTAATGGTTTTCACGATACGGCTAACGCTGTAGCAACGGTGATTTATACTAACTCTATGAAACCCACAGTAGCTGTGGTTTATAGCGGCATCTTAAATTTTTCGGGAGTTATGTTGGGCGGCATTGCGGTAGCCATGGGCATTGTAAACTTATTGCCAATGGATGCTTTGATAGATAGTAATCCTTATCATGGTATTGCTATGATATTAGCTTTATTATTAAGCGCTATTATATGGAATTTCGGAACCTGGTATTTTGGTATTCCTTCTTCAAGTTCCCACACAATTATTGGTTCTATTTTAGGTATTGGTTTAGCATTTGCTTTTTTACCCGGCGATCTTGGTGTATCTGCAGTTAACTGGGATAAGGCAAAAGATACAGGTCTAGCATTATTGCTTTCGCCGTTAATTGGTTTTTCGGTTGCTATTATTATGATGTTCGTCTTTAAACGTTTTATTAAAAACGAAACTATTTACAAAGAACCAATTCCCGGAAAAATGCCACCGTTATGGATCCGTATGTTATTATGGCTTACCTGCGGTTTGGTAAGTTTCTTTCACGGTCAAAACGATGGTCAAAAAGGTGTGGGTTTAATTATGTTGATCTTAATTGCAATTTTACCCGGACAATTTGCGGTAGATTCAAGCGTCAACCTGCAAAGCGTTAACGGTAATGTAAATAAAATTGAATTATTAATGGCTAAAGCAGATACAACTGTTTTGGCAGGAAAGGAAAAAGCAATGTATGCTGAGATCATGAAATACTCAGATCATTTTGAAGAAATGACAGTTGGCAAATTTAATTCAGATGAGGTAGTCTTAAAAGATCGTTTCTCTTTAAGAAAAGATGTAATTAAAATTACTAAGAACACCGATAAAATAATTAAAGGTGGCAACTTAACATTAAGTCTTAACGAAATAAAAGAATTAAATCACGAAATAAAAGCAACTAAAAAATTAGTAGAGTATGCACCATCATGGGTTATCATTATCATCTCATTGTGTTTAGGTTTAGGCACAATGGTTGGTTGGAAACGTATTGTAAAAACCGTTGGCGAAAAAATTGGTAAACAACACATGAGTTATGCTCAAGGTGCAAGTGCTGAGTTAGTGGCGTCTATGGGTATTGGTATGGCGTCTGCTTACGGCGTGCCGGTGTCAACTACACACATGTTATCATCAGGTATCGCAGGTTCTATGGTTGCTAAAAAAGGATTAAAGAACTTACAAAAAGGAACTATTAAAACTATTGCTTTAACCTGGTTGCTTACTTTACCTGTAACTATCATTCTTTCAGGCGGGTTGTTCTTATTATTCCGCGCTATATTGTAAACGTAATATTGTCCCTCTCTGCCCGCCCGGATGAATAATCCGTTCGGACGGGGAGAGGTTGCCCGGAGGGCCGGAGAGGATTTTCTTAATTATCCTCATGCATCGGTGAAATCTTTGGCTTAAATGTGTAATAGAATACACAATAAATGAAACCTCTTTTTTTTAACTTCCTGATTTGTAATTAAATAATTATATGGCGTATTTCTTGCCATATATTAAGAAGAAACAAATTAAAAACGGATCTTATGCCAAACACAGGAAGAGATGATGCAAGAGAACGCATTAAGAAAGCGGCTCCATCACACAGCGCTGAAACGCACCAAAAAGAAACAGATAAAAATAAAAAACAAAACGCTGATCTTAAAAAAGATCTACCAAAAAAGCATAACAAATAATACAGTCAATTTTGCTATCTCAAAAATAGTGAACTGGACAAAAGCAAAAACCCACCTTATATTGGTGGGTTTTTTGTTTTTATAATTTTTATATCTTCGTTTGGTGTATAAATTAGCATATATAATTTTCTTTTTTCTTCCACTATTTTTAACGGCGCAAAGTTTTCCTGAAAAGCCCGCTAATTATGTAACCGACAATGCGGATATTTTAACCGCTTCAGAAGAAAGCAGCCTTAACAATAAACTTGCCACGTTTGAAAAACAAACAACCAATCAATTCTTTATTTACATAGCACCATCTTTAAACGGGCAGGAGATGAGTGCGCTTTGCCAGGAGATCTTTTATAAATGGAAGATAGGCACTAAAAATAACAACGGCTTACTAATTGCCGTTTTTGTTAACGATCAAAAATTCAGAATTCATACAGGTTATGGTTTAGAAGGGGCTTTGCCAGACCTTCTCACAAAACACATCCAGGATAATGAAATGAGACCTTACTTTAAGAATAACAATTATTATTCGGGAATAGATAAAGGGATTGACAAACTTATTTATTATAGCAAAAATGAATTTAAGCCCGAAGACCTTAAAGACTATAGCGAAGAAATAAAATTTTGGCTGATCTATTTTGCAAACGTGCCCTTATTGGCCTTGGTTCTATATTTTTTCTTAAGAAATAAAAGCAAAAACGAGAGTACAAAAAAAACATCACTGCTTGTTGTTGCTTGTATTTGCGTTTTAATACCGTTTATTGGAGGTGTGGGTTTATTAATGATGCTGGTTTTTATGAAGGAAATACGCATGGGTCCGCGTGCAAATGGTTCAGGATCCGGTTCCTCGTCAACAAGCAGTAGCAGTTCTTCGTCATCTTCCTCCGGTTCAGGATTTAGTGGTGGCGGCGGCGGTTCTTCAGGCGGCGGTGGGAGTAGTAGTGACTGGTAAAGCTTTACAACCCCTCCAATAAACTATCGTCAACTAAATTCGGTAAAGTCACTTTTAAATTGGGCGTACGTTGCATTTCGCGTTTAATAGCAAATAAAGCTTCATCGTTACGGGCCCAGGCTCTGCGGGAGATACCATTATTCACATCCCAAAATAACATTTGTTCCAAACGTCTTTCTGCATCATCGCTTCCATCCAACACCAAACCAAAACCACCATTAATAACTTCGCCCCAGCCCACGCCCCCACCATTGTGCAGGCTTATCCAGGTAGCACCTCTAAATGCGTCACCAACAAAATTCTGTACGGCCATGTCAGCAGTAAATTTACTACCATCATAAATATTAGACGTTTCTCGATACGGACTATCCGTTCCACTAACATCGTGATGATCTCTTCCCAACACAACAGGCGCAGTAATTTTTCCTTCTTTAATAGCTTTGTTAACTGCGCGTGCAATATTAATACGGCCTTCGCTATCCGCATATAAAATACGGGCCTGCGAGCCAACTACTAAATTATTTTGTTGTGCATCTTTTATCCAAACAATGTTATCCTGTAACTGCTGTTTAATTTCTTCAGGTGCAGTTTTATAAATTTCTTCCAGGGCAATTAATGCTAATTTATCGGTCATAGCAAGATCTTCCGGCTTGGCCGAGGTACACACCCAACGGAACGGACCAAAGCCATAATCAAAACACATTGGCCCTAAAATATCCTGTACATAACTTTTGTATTTAAATTCTCCTGCTTCTTTATTAGCAAATACATCGCCCCCTGCGCGCGAAACTTCTAATAAAAACGCATTGCCATAATCAAAAAAGTACATGCCGTTTCCTGCTAAAATATTTACTGCATTAATATGGCGTACTAAAGTTTTTTGGACTTCTTTTTTAAATTGCTCCGGCTGTTCGGCCATCATCTTATTACTTTCTTCTAAAGAAATTCCAGCAGGATAATAACCTCCTGCCCAAGGATTATGTAAAGAAGTTTGATCGCTTCCAATATCTACCGGCATTTTTTCTTTTACCAGTCGTTCCCATAGGTCAACCACATTGCCTTCGTATGCTAAACTTACGGCTTCTTTATTTTGTTGTGCTGCTTTTGTTCTTGTAATTAATTTATCCAGATCAGAAAACACTTCGTCAACCCAGCCTTGTGTATGACGGGTTTTTACCGCCTTCGGATTTATTTCAGCAGTAATAGAAACCAAACCAGCAATTTTTGCTGCTTTGGGTTGCGCGCCACTCATGCCTCCCAGGCCGCAGGTAACAAATAACTTACCTTTACGGTCAGCTTCTGTTTTAAATTTTTTACGTGCAGCATTCATAACGGTTATGGTTGTGCCGTGTACGATCCCTTGCGGACCAATGTACATAAAGCTACCTGCCGTCATTTGTCCGTATTGTGTTACGCCTAAGGCATTAAATTTTTCCCAATCATCCGGCTTGCTATAATTTGGTATCATCATACCATTGGTAACAACAACGCGTGGCGCATCTTTATGCGAAGGAAATAATCCCATGGGGTGGCCGCTATATAAAACCAATGTTTGTTCATCCGTCATGGTTGCCAAATATTGCATGGTTAATAAATACTGAGCCCAGTTTTGAAATACAGAACCATTACCACCATAAGTAATTAATTCGTGCGGATGTTGTGCTACCGCATAATCTAAATTATTGCTAAGCATGTGCATGATTGCTGCTGCCTGTATGCTTTTGTGAGGATACTCGTTTATTGGCCTTGCATAAATTTTATAATCGGGCCTAAAGCGGTGCATGTAAACGCGACCATATGTTTTTAATTCATGGGCAAATTCTTTTGCTAAAACCGCATGATGTTTTGCATCAAAATAACGTAATGCGTTTCTGATAGCTAATTTTTTTTCATCAGTACTTAAAATATCTTTACGCTTGGGCGCATGATTAATAGTTGTTTCGTAAGCCTTAGCCTCCGGTAATTGTTGAGGTATGCCTTTTAGTACTAAGTCTTTAAAAGAAACACTGGTTGTTGTTGACATACTGAATTTTATTTCTTTGGATTATCTTTTATAAAATTACCGGTTTTTTTATCAAAGCCATAGGGGCAATGTTTACAGCCACTTTTGCAGCAATGGCCACGTTTTAAGTGATACTTTTCTGTAAACACAATATAGCCTTCGGGGCTGTAATAAAAATCTTCCGGGTCTAGTTCTTTCTTGAACATTTTTGTAAAGATAAGGATTAAGCGGCCTAATAAAAAAGACAAAATTTTTTCTTTTGGGCGTGCCCCTTCGGGTCGGGCTGTTCCGGGCTACGCTTCGCTCCGGTTTTTTGCCTTAGCAGGCAAAAGAACTAAACCCTACATATCCCTCACGCAAAATCACGTATGCAAGTTCGGAAACTTGCGTTAGGGATGCGAAGGGCTTGGTGCGTAATGAAGTGAAGCACGGAAGCGAAGCGAACCCCGTAGCAGCCCGGGCCGGAGGCAACGCCCAATAAATATTATAAAATAAATTCAATAAAAAAGCTCCACTTATAGTAGTGAAGCTTTTAATAAAATATTTAGTATAAAAATTACTCTACGCGCTTAATGGTACAACCAATAGATTTTGTTTCCTGCAATTTAGGCGTTTCGTTCTTTAATAAAGAAGCCAAAGCATCTTTTAAATAGGAAGCCTTAACAGCAGCAGCATCTTTTACGTTATCATCAATAGCGCCTTTATAAACAAGGCCTTTTTCGTTAAATAAAAAACATTGTGGTGTACGTGTTGCGCCAAAAGCGTTAGCTAAAGCACTTTTCTCATCAACCGTATAAGCACACCTTAATTTTTGGGCAGAGTAATATGCAGTCATTTTATCAAAACTATCATCTTCGGCACGTTGTGCTTCATTACTGTTGATCAATGCACAGCCAATTCCATTAGCCATACAATAATCGGAATATTCTTTAATACGCGCTTCGCTTAACTTTACGTAAGGGCAGGTATTACAACTAAAGATCACTAATAAACCTTTAGCGGTTTTTACTTCGTTCAACGAAATAGTTTTTCCACTTACATCTTTCATTTTATAATCGCCTTGTGGAATAGCGGCATTAATTGCCAATTCCTCGGGAGGAGAGTTAACAAACGCTACAGTTGCTAACGCAGCAACTCCAAGGGTTAAGGATAACAATAAATTTTTCATAGTATTAAATTTACAAAATTCCCCGCTTAGTTGGGGAGTCCGGTGTTATTTTAACAAGAATCAAGCCAAATAAAGGAGCAAAAAGCAAAAAAAGTTAATATTTATTTAATATCTATAAAACATCTAACTTATTTAAATAGTATAAATTTATACTGCACTCACAAGAAGTGAACACCCTAAAGAAATTTGATCTTTTTCTGATCAAAAAATTCTTAACCGCTTTTAATTTACTGTTATAATAAACAGAATGAAAAAAGAAGCATATACACTTATTTTATTTTTGGTCACACACTTGGTCTTTACACAAGTTTCTTTTTCGGGTTGTTACATAAGTGGCGCTTTGATACAGCAGGGCTCAACGGCGGGCTGCGGCAATGCGGGATCAAATTATTGCAACCTGGCCTCATTATATGTTCCGGCATTTACGCCAACAGCTTGCGGCACGGCCGTTACTTCAGGTGGCGTTTCTACAGCACTTTCAACAAACTATATTTTACCCGCTGGTTGTACGGCCACTATTACAGCCCAATTTATGAAACGTAATTATTTTGGCGCACCCGTAAATCCTACAGGTATTGGTTGCAGCAATAGCGGTATGGATGGTTCACCGGACGCGATTTTTATTACAAATACAGGTGGCGTTGTTATTGCACAAAGCTCAACTATTGATGTAAACGTGGGTACTTGTGGCCTGTACCCGGCTTTAGGAACATATACAACAGCAACTGCAAATCTTTCGGCAGGTTGTGCAAATGCAGATGCAACAGTAGAAATGATCTTAACGGGAGGATCTTTTAACGTAGGAGGAAATTCTAACCGGGCGGATGAGCTGATAACGTTTACTGTTAGTCTGGCTGGTACCTGCGGTACTGGCTGTAGCGGCGTTTTGCCTGTTACTTTAAAGGATTTTTATGCCGAGCCCCTCGAAAATGAGATATTGCTTAAATGGTTTGTAGCCTCTGAAAAGAACGTGGCATATTATCTTCTTGAAAAAAGTTCCGACGGTATTTCTTTTACACCTTTAAATACAATTTTTTCTTTAGCTGCAAATGTAGGTGAGAACAACCTTGCTTATTTCAATTACGATTACGCGCCAGTAAAAGGACTTAACTATTACCGTTTAAAGAATGCAGATCGTGACGGTTCAATAGCAACGCATAAAACCATAGCAGTAAACTTTAAGAGTGATCGTAGTTCACCCATCTGGATCAATCAAACCAAAGAAACAATTAAGATCGGTTATGAGACTTTACCTTTAAGCAAAAGCCTTTTTATTTATGATATCACAGGGCGAAAAGTAAAAGAAATAGACCTAAAAACAGCGGCGCCGGCAGAACACGAGGTCTCTATATCAGATCTTTTAAAAGGCATTTATCTTATTTCGGCTTCAGATACGCGCGACGCTTTTCTTCAAAAGCTGATCATTCAATAGATCATTGTAAATTATTGGCTAAAATTTATAAAAAGCCAATTGTTTATTTCTAGTAACTAAAGCCATAGCAGGTGTTATACTTTTACTGACATTTACCTTATTGGAATTTAACCCCGAAATAACACCTAAAAAAAACTCTGTTCTTAAGCGCATCATAAAAATAATTTTATGGTTTACCTTTATTTTTATTTTTATTTGTGTAGCCCTCGTAAGTTTATTGTTTATCTATCAGGATGAAGTTAAAGCGGCTTTACTTGGAGAGATCAATAAACATTTAAGATCGGAGGTAAGTATTGATCCAAAGAACATCGATCTTACAATCATTAAAACATTTCCCGATTGCTCAATGGAGTTTAAAAATGTATTGATGATGGAAGCATTAAAAATTAAAAAACGCGACACACTTTTATTTGCCGAACAATTAAACTTACATTTTGATATTAGCGATCTGTGGCATAAAAAATATGATATTAAAAAGATCACTTTACAGAATGCAATTGCCAAACCAGGATTAACAAAGGCCGGTAAACCAAATTATATTTTTTGGGAAGAGTCTAAAGAAGAAAGTGATAAAAACGACTCTATCAGCTTTAAACTGGATTTGATACAGCTTAAAAATTGTCGCATGATCTATCGTGATAAACAAAAGATCTTTAAAACAGATCTTTTAATAAAAGACCTAAACTTTAAAGGAGATTTTAGTGCAACAGAATATGATATGACCTCTGAAGGCAAAGTGTTTATCAATCAGATTGCACAAAGCAAAAAAACATTTTTAAAGAACAAGAACTGCAATCTTGACGTAATCTTACAGGTAAAAGGAAGTAATTATTTATTTGAGAAAGCGAGTTTAAGCTTAAACAGTATGTTGTTTAACCTGAATGGTAATTTTATTTATGCAGATAGTTTACAAAAAGTAAATGTAAATTATGAAGCATCAAAGCTTGATATTACAACGATATTATCTTTATTGCCGGAAGATCAACAACAAAAAACAAACGAATATAAAAGTGATGGAGATTTTTATGCAAAAGGAAATTTTGTATACAATGATAAAAAAGATTTTAAGTGGACAAGCGAGTTTGGCATTAAGAATGGCGAAATAACCTACAAGCCAACGTCTACAACAGCGCAAAATGTAAATATCGATGGCAAACTAAATTATTCAAGCACTTCTTCACAACTCGATCTTACAAATGTGCATTTAAAAATAAACAATGATGAATTAAAAGGAAAGTTCTCGCTGAGTGATTTTTCAAATCCATTTATTCATTTTGTAGTTGACGCAAATGTTAATCTCGAAAACCTTCAAAATTTTTGGCCAATTGATACTTTAACAAAATTAAGAGGTAATCTTAAAATCAATTCTGAAGTTGGAGGCTTGTTAAGCGACCTGAAAAGCGAAACCTTTTCTAATAAAGTAAAATTAGATCTTGATGCAAGTATTACTAATTTAGAAGCACAATTTAAAAACGACGAAACTATTTTTACTGTTGAAAGTTGTTCGGTTATAGCTAAAGAAAGAGAAGTAGAGGTGAAGAATCTTAAGCTGAAGCGTGGAAGCTCGGACATCTCTTTAAACGCGAAAATTCCAGGGATCTTTAATTATCTCTCAGATAAAACAGCGCCGCTGATAATTACGGGAAATTTATTTTCTAATTATTTAAAACTCGAAGATTTTATGATGAAGTATAAAGCTTCAGAAGATAAAACGGCACCACTTATTCCAAAGAACATTCAATTTAAATTAAATGCTGCAATAGCAAAATTTTCTTATGCAAAATTCGAGGCGCAATCAATCACCGGGGAAATAGAAATTAAAGATCAAAAAGCAATTGTGAGTGATATGAAATTAAGCACTATGGAAGGTGAAGCTGAAATTGATGCATATGCTGATAATTCAGGAAGTAAATTAGATGTTATTTTACAAAGTACATTAAAGAATATTAATATCAGTAACATGTTTTCGCAATTTAATAATTTTGGACAAAGTACTTTACAGGAAAAGAATTTAAAAGGTTTTGCAACAGCTACTGTAGAATTTTCAGGAAGCTGGAGCAATGCGCTCGACCCGGATATGAGTTCTATTCGCTCAAACATTGATCTTGCAATTAACAGAGGGGAGTTGATTGACTTTAAGCCTTTATTAAGCCTTTCAAAATTTGTAGATATACAGGATCTTCAAAAAATAAAATTCTCAAGTTTAAAAAGTGTGGTTGAAATAAAGAACAAAACTATTTATTTACCAAGTACATCTTTAAAGAACTCTGCATTAAATATTATTTTCTGGGGTTCACATACCTTTGATAATGCAATTGATTACCATATTGAATTATTGATAAGTGAGCTGCTCGCAAAAAAACGTAAGCAGAAAGCGGATGAAGAGTTTGGCCCTATTGAAAACGATCCAGACAATAAACGCAGTGCCTTTATTTTAATGACCGGAACTGTGGATAAGCCAATCATTAAGTATGACAGGAAAGGCCTGAAGGAGAATATTAAAAAAGACCTTAAAGAAGAGAAACAGAATTTAAAACAATTATTGAAAGAAGAATTAGGTTTGTTTAAAAAAGATTCTGTTTCTATAAAAAAGAAAGAGAAAGCTGAGCAAAACTTTGAATTAGAGAAGACTAACAATAATACACCTAAAAAAACGTTAGAACCTAAAAAGAAAAAGGAAGATGACGAAGATTTTTAAAATGCGTATCTTTAATTAATTATTTTTTATACGTGAGCATTTATAATCAAAAACAACGTTGGAAATTAGGCCTGGCAGCTTTTGCTTTGCTTATTATTATTGCGTCGTTATGGTATACGCGTAATCTTGTAAAAAAGATCTCGCGTAACGAAAAAGAAAAAGTAGAGCTTTGGGCAAAGGCCGTTCAAAAAAAAGCTAACCTTGTAAAATTCACTAATGAATTATTTGAAAAAATAAAAACCGGTGAAAGAAAAAAAGCGGAGTTATATGCAGAAGCCACCAAGCAACTAAGCGCTGATGCGCAAGATGTTTCCTTCGTTTTAAAAGTATTGCAAGAGAATACTTCGGTGCCAGTAATTTTAACGGATGAAAATGATGCGATCCAGATCTCAAGAAATTTAGATTCTACCAAAGAAAAAGACCCCGTTTATTTAAAAGAACAATTACAAATAATGAAGGGTCTTTACGAACCGGTAGAGATCAACGTTTATAAAGGCATAAAGCAAAAATTGTATCACAAAGACAGTCGCGTTTTCAGTGATATTAAATTAGTATTTGATAGTTTAATAAAATCGTTTATTGCTGAGGTGGCTGTTAATTCTGCTGCGGTTCCTGTTATTTATACAAACAACACGCAGGATAAAGTTTTAGAAACAGGAAAAATTGACACTTCCGAAATTAACACGCCCGAAAAATTAAAACAAAAACTAGCTGAGCTTTCATCAGAAAATACACCAATTTTAGTTGACCTGGGTGAAGGCCCGGGGGATTATATTTTTTATGCTCCATCTGAATTATTAACGCAATTAAAATATTATCCATACATACAATTTGGTGTTATAGGTTTGTTTTTGTTGATCGCTTATATTTTATTCAGTACAGCCCGCAAAGCCGAACAGGACCAGGTTTGGGTGGGTATGAGTAAAGAAACAGCTCACCAGTTGGGCACACCTTTATCTTCGTTAATGGCATGGAACGAGCATTTAAGGTCTATGGGTGTTGATGAATCTATTATCAATGAAATGCAGCAAGATGTAAAACGTTTAAATACAATTACAGATCGCTTCAGTAAAATTGGTTCGCAACCAACGCTTGTGACTTCTAACATTAACCAGGTGCTAACAGAGTCGGTTGAATATTTAAAGAACCGTACATCTAGGAATACAAAATACACTTTAAAATTACCTGAAGAAACATTAATGGTTCATCTATCTGTTCCTTTATTTGAATGGGTGATCGAAAATATTTGTAAAAATGCTATAGATGCTATGGAAGGCAAAGGCGAACTGGAAGTAGCTTTAATTGATGTGCCTGAAGGTTTATTTGTAGATATTTCTGATACAGGAAAAGGCATTCCAAAATCAAAATTTAAAACGGTGTTTGAACCCGGTTATACTTCCAAACAACGCGGTTGGGGCCTGGGCTTAAGTTTATGTAAACGTATTATTGAGATCTATCACAACGGGAAAATATTTGTTTTAAAGAGTGAGGTCAATAAAGGAACCACATTTAGAATTGCTTTAAAAAGAGAGTAGTAAATTTTTTTAGCCACTAATTTCACAAATTACCACTAATGTGGTATTAAACAATGATTAGTGGAATTTTTCAAACGATTTAATCGTTTGAAAATGAATTACACGAATTGAGTATTACTTCTGTGAAAATTAGTGTAATCTGTGGCTTATTTTAAACGGTAAACCATCGCTTCCAAATAACGTTTCGTTTTTATTTCGTGTAGTATTTCAAATTTATCTTCTGTAAAAGCTGCTTTATATTTTGGATTCATATATACAAACCAGGTTTCTGCTTTTGTTTGCAAACTAATTCTTGCTAATACTTTTTTTAGTACTTCAGCATTAAACGGATTAAATAAGAAGTAAACAGTTGGCGTATTTTTATAATTATACTCTAATGCATTTGCATTAATAAATTCTATTGTTGAAGCCTTTCTTTTTAATGCATAGCTGTTTAAATTCTTATTTGCTGCTTCTACTAATTCTTTATCCAGCTCAACGCCTGTTAATTTATCATAACCATAAGATTCTGCAACGAACACTGGCCTGCCTTTGCCGCAGCCAATATCCACAAAATCAAAGAATTTTGTACGCGGCGTAACCAATTCAAATATCCTGTACAATACAATATAACTGGCTCCCTGGTAATGAAAAAACTCATCTGAATCGCTTTTTTTAATAGATGAAGTGTTTATTCCATACTTTTTTTCATTATGGCTTTCTGCCCTTATAAGCTTGGTAGCATTGGCAAATCCACGCAAAGCCGCAGAACGAAAAAAGTAATAGATATAGATGAAAATTTTCAATGTAAAGACTTTTTAATGTTACGCAAAATTAATACCTTCATAAACATATTTCTGAACAAATTATGAAATTGTCTGTCATTGATATATGGCCACTAAAATGAATGTCTGCATATGAAAATTGATCTGGAAGCCGAGCGTAAGGAGATCTTAAACCGATATAAAATTTTAATTCAAGCCTGTAAAAGGCGTTTAGAAAAAGGCGACAAAGAAATTATTCGTAAAGCTTTTGAGGTTGCTGTTGAAGCGCATAAAGAAATGCGCCGTAAAAGTGGCGAGCCCTACATTTATCATCCCATTGCAGTAGCACAAATTTGTGCTGAAGAAATTGGTTTGGGCGCTACAGGTATTGTTTGCGCTTTATTGCATGATACCGTTGAAGATACTGAGATCACACTGGATGATGTAACAGGATTATTTGGCGAAAAAGTTGCACAGATCATAAACGGCCTCACAAAAATTTCAGGTGTAATTGATAACACCTCTTCTATACAGGCAGAAAATTTCAGAAAGGTTTTATTAACGATGAGCGAAGATATTCGTGTGATCTTAATTAAACTGGCCGATCGTTTGCATAACATGCGTACACTTGAACACATGAAGCGCGAAAAGCAAATGAAAATTGCAAGCGAGACATTGTTCCTTTATGCCCCGTTAGCACATCGTTTGGGACTAAACAACATTAAAACAGAATTAGAAGACCTTGGGTTAAAATATACCAACTCTGAAGGTTATTATGATATTGCCGTTAAGTTACAGGAAACAGAGCCTCAGCGAAAACGTTTTGTTCAAAAATTTATTGAGCCCTTAAAAGAAATTTTAGGCGAACAGGGGTTTACCTTTAAGATCTTTGGTAGACCAAAATCTATTTTTAGTATTTATAATAAAACAAAAACAAAAGGTGTTGCCTTTGAAGAAATTTACGATCTCTTTGCAATACGAATTGTTATTGATACACCATTAGAACAAGAAAAATCAGATTGCTGGAAAGTATATTCTATTATCACTGATTTTTATCATCCTAGTCCGGAGCGCTTACGTGACTGGATCAGTACCCCAAAAAGTAACGGTTACGAGAGTTTGCATACAACCGTTATGGGTCCTGAAGGTAAATGGGTGGAGGTGCAGATTCGGACTGTAAGAATGGACGAACTAGCTGAAAAAGGTTATGCGGCACATTGGAAATATAAAGACAGTGCGGCAGATAAAGAAAGTAATTTAGAAGGTTGGCTACAACGTATTCGTGAGATGCTGGAAAACCCAGACCCGAATGCGCTGGAGTTTATGGACGACTTTAAGTTGAATTTATTTAGCGATGAGTTGTTTGCATTTACACCAAAAGGTGATATGAAAACATTACCTGTTGGCGCAACTGCTTTGGATTTTGCTTTTGAGATCCACACTAAAGTTGGTGAGCAATGTATTGGCGCCAAAGTAAATTTTAAATTGGTACCATTAAGCTACGAAATAAAAAGCGGTGACCAGATTGAGATCCTTACCAGTAACAAACAAACACCAAAAGAAGATTGGCTTGGCTATGTAATTACTGCTAAAGCAAAATCAAAAATAAAAAGCAGTTTAAAAGAGCAAAGAAAAAAAATTGCAGAAGAAGGAAGAGAAATTATGGAACGCAAGTTCTATAAAAATAAATTAGATTTTACTTTGCAAAACGTAAATGATTTTTGCCAGTTCTTAAAGATTCCCTCTTCGCAGGAATTATTTTATCGCGCCGCTTTAGGGAATGTAGATATAAAAGAGATCAAAGAGTTTGTTCGCTTTAAAAATAATCCTTTAAAACCCAGCCGTAAGACAGTTACGCCAAAAATTGAACAGCTTGTTACCAATGCCCGTGGCAGCAGCGATATGCTTGTAATTGGCGATGATATGCAAAAGCTGGATTATAAGTTATCTCCATGTTGTAATCCAATTCCCGGGGATGATGTTTTTGGATTTATTACTGTTGGCGAAGGAATAAAAATTCACCGTGTTAATTGCCCAAATGCAATTAAGCTACTTTCTAATTATGCTTACCGTGTTGTAAAAGCAAAATGGTTAAACGATCAAATGATCTCTTTCCTTGCTGGTATTAAAATTATTGGCACAGATGAATTAGGATTGGTGAATAACATTACTAAAATAATTTCTAACGAAAATAACATTAATATGCGTTCGATAAAATTTGATACGGACGACGGGCTTTTTGAAGGAACGATCATGATCTATGTACATGATACAAAACATTTAAACCATTTAATGGATATCCTTAAAAAAGTAAAAGGTGTAACTAAAGTAGAACGTATTGACGAGAAAGCTTAACGCGTTGGTTTCATTTCACGAAACTTCAGTTTTTTTGCAGGATTTCCCTGGTAGATCCAATTAGCTTCTAATGAAGACGTAGCAATACTGCCAACCGTTAGTAAGCTGTGACTGCCTAAGCGAACACCGGGGCAAATAACTGTTTTTGCACCGGCCCATGCGCCTTCTTCTAATGTGATCTCACCAACCAGCAGATCGAACGTGCCTCTTTTGTAATTATGGTTTCCACAAAGCAACATCGCACCCTGCGAAATACATGAATGATCTTTTAAAGTTACTTTTGCCAGGTTATCGATCCAGACCAGCTCGCCGATCCATACATGATTTCCAACTACCAAATGCCATGGATATTTAATAGAAACGTGAGGCTTAATAATTACGCCTTTACCAACTTTAGCACCAAATAAACGCAATAAAACACGTTTTGGCCCGTAAAAAGGAAAGACAGATTTAAAGAAAACATAATTAATAAAATACCACAAAACCCTTACAATTAAAGGCTGTCCTGGTTTGTACCAATCATTATCAAAGCTTGAAAGGTCAATTTTAGGCGAATCCATTAAATAAATTTTTGTAAAGGTTTATACTTTTATCCACTTCTATTTTACCGCTAATATAGTTATTTGCTGCATTGCTTTTTTGCGAAAATTCGTCCTGGTTTAATTTTGCCAAGGAAATAAGAGCATCAATAAACTTTTGTTTTTTATCTAGTCCAAGTGCATAGCCGGCATTGTATTTTTCGAGATCATTCCACGGTGTTTGGTCGCTAATAACCACAGGACACCCACTTAAAAGACTTTCAACAATTGAATGGCCAAAATTTTCATTCAGCGTTGGTAAGAATAAAGTATGATAGTTTGCAATTGTAGTTTGCACTTCGTTAAAAGCCAATTCTCCTTTATAGGTAGCGGTTACATTTTTTGGTAATTGCTTAATGATCTCACTGCAACGGCTCCAATAATCCGGATCTTCAAGATTACCATAAATGTCGTAGTTAATAAAAACAGCAGCAGGTATTTCTTTTAAGACCTCTAGTGCGAAATGTAAGTTCTTAACTTCAGAGATCCTGGACAAAAAAAACACATTTAATTTTCCCGGAGTTTTTAAAGTTGTATTTTGTATAATAGTTCCGGAATTTAAGTTAGAGGCAATTGTAATTGTTGCAGATCTAAAGCGTGCTTTAATGTCCTGCTCTTCTTGTTTATTGGTGGCATGAAACTGAACATGCTTATACCAACCAAAAAGTTTTGCAGAAATAAGATAAATATTTTTTTTGTATGCTTTTAAACTTAGAGCTCCTTTACTTAGCATGCCGCGTGGTGCTAATAAAATAGGAGCCTCGATTAATTTTTTATTTTTTAAACGGATAATATTAATTGAAAAAGTGAATGACCAAAAACTATTTAAATAAATCAGGTCCGGTTTTATTTTAGTGAGCAAGGCTAAAAGATTATCTACTGTATTGTGAGCATCGTTAAAATAAAAATACTTTACACCTTCTTTTTCAAAAATAGTATTTGGAGTAATGTTTGGATACTCCTTATTACTTCCAAGATCTTTATTAGAGGTAATAATATAAAAATCAAAATATTTTTTTAATAAATTGATCATTGAAAACACCGAGCGTACAGGGCCACCGGCTTTTGTACCGGGCAGGTACCAGTGCATAAAAACAACTATTTTAAGCTTGTTCAATGTTATACCAGTATATTATTTTCTTTTATCCAATTGTTTAAAACCACTACATGCCAAACTCTGCTCCAGGTTACACTAGCGTCATTATTTAAAAAGCGTTTCCATAAATTTTGTATCTCTTCTTTATTACAAAATTCATAATTTGAAAACTCATTAATGTTCTTTTCACAAAAAGATCTGAGCTCATTCTTTAACCAAAGCTGCCACGGTAAGGTAAAACCCATTTTAGGGCGGTTTACGATTTCTTGTGGAAGCAGATCACCCAGGCTATCGATCAATAATTTTTTTGGGGTATGAGGATATTTTTTTTCATCATTCACACCTAATACAAAATCAATTAATTTATAATCCAAAAAAGGTTCGCGCACTTCTAAAGCAACAGCCATGCTCATTTGGTCAGCATCGCGTAATAGAATATTTTGTAAATAAGTTTTTATTTCGCTGATAGAAACAGCGCTTAGTAAATGATCTTTTATTTGAGGAACACCTTCTATGATACTATTTATTTGTTTTGATGAATTCGGATCTTTTAATAATCGGGTAAGTTCTTTTTGAGTAAAAATACTTCTACTTAAAGGATAAGCCGAAGAAAAATTAATTTTTTCCTGGCCTAATAGTTCCTCTATCTTATTTCCGGCAATTGTTTTTTTTCTTTTTTGTATTGCAAAACCAATGGCCTTTCTGCTAAATGTTGGTAAAGCGTTTAACCATGATTTTTTTTGTAGCTCAGCCATACGCTTAAAAACATCATAACCCGCAAAAAGTTCATCACCCCCAATGCCACTCAAAGCCATTGTAATACCCGCTTGCTTTGTAGCCTTTGAAACAATATAAGTGTTTGGTCCATCCCCACTCGGATGATCCATTGCCGAAAGTGCTTCAGGCAATTGTTTTAAAAAATCATCGGGTGTTAATTTAATCTCGTGATGCTGTGTATTAAATTTTTGAGCAATTAATTTTGCATACTTTGCTTCAGAAAATTCACTCTCATCAAAATTGATATTGAACGTTTGAATTTTTTCTGTACTCACTTTGCTCATTAAACCAACTATTGCACTTGAATCAATTCCTCCTGAAAGAAAAGCACCAAAAGGCACATCGGCCACCAGCCGTCTTTGAACAGAAAGTGTAAGCAGTTCATTTACTTTTGTGCAGGTTTCATTGTATGAAAGATCGTTAATTGTATCAGAAAATTTATTCAACGAATAATATTCAGCAATAGTTGCTTTATTATTTTGATATTCTAAATAATGACCGGGCAATAATGTTTTTACACTTTTAATAATTGTGTTGGGTGCAAATACGGTTTGGTACATTATATATTCTGCAAGCGCATCTTTATTTAAAGAAAATTCTTTTATTTTAGAATGTATAATGGGGCGTATCTCACTTGAGAATAAAAATCCTTCGTCACCATAATAATAATACAATGGTTTAACACCAAGGCGGTCGCGCGCAACAGTTAATTTTTTTTCGAGAGTATCATAAATGGCAAAAGCATACATTCCATTAAACAGTTGGAGGCATTTTGTGCCATAACGAATGAATGCTGCTAAAACAACTTCCGTATCGGTTTCGGTTTTAAAAAAATAAGGTGTGGCACTTGATCCCTGAGAGGTTCTCTGAAGTTCTAACTTTAATTCTTTATAATTATATAATTCGCCATTATAAATTATAACATACCGTTTGTCATTTGAAAAAAAAGGTTGGTTTCCTTCGGCACTCAGGTCTATTATGGATAGTCGGCGATGCCCTAAAGCAATTAATTCTCCTGCCCAAACACCATCATTATCAGGCCCTCTATGGC
>JACDED010000003.1:0-25783 GCA_013816615.1 Bacteroidota bacterium | reverse complement strand
CTCTATGGCTGAGGGTTGCATTCATTTTCTGAACAAGGTTCTTTTTTTGTTCAGCAGAATAAAGATCAGATATAAAGCCATTTATACCACACATATTTTATTTTGAGGCAATTGCTTTTAAGAACCTTTCATCAGCCATCATTAATTTTATACCTTCTTCAATGCTGATCAATTTTTTATTCAAGATTTCGCGCATTTTAGTATTGTCGGGCTGACGACGGGTCATATCCCCTTCTTTAAGAGGGGGTAGAAAAATTATTTTCGATTTTGAATTAGTTATTCGTATTGTTAGCTCGGCAAGTTCTTTTATTGTCATTAATTGATCATTACCGATATTAATAACATCGTTAATCAATAGCTTTTCTTCAAATATTTTTGCGCAAACATTTACGGTGTCATCCACATAAGTAAACGTGCGGGTTTGCATTCCGTCGCCATAAATAGTAATGTCTTTGTTTTTTAGCGCTGATGCTAAAAATCTTGCCACAACAAAATCAGTACTTTGATTTGGTCCATATGTATTAAAAAACCGAAAGATAGTATACGGTAAATGAAATGATTGCCAGTAGCTTCTAAAAAAACACTCACCAACATTTTTTACAACAGCGTATGGTACCCGAGAGTTTAGAGGGGTACGATATTCGTTTTGCGGCAATTCTACAGGTTCACCATATACTTCAGAACTGGATGAAAAATACACGTGTTTAACAGACGTGTTTTTAGAAAGGTTTAAAACATTTTTAATGCCTTCAATATCATTTAAAACATCTATAGGGTTTTCCTGTGTTCTTATTACCCCAACAACAGCAGCAAAGTGAAAAACATAATCGAAATTATAAGAAAGCATTACTGATGAGACATCATTCAGGTAATTTACATCACCTTTAATGAATTTCCAATTGGTATGTTTTTCTGAAGGTAATTTGGAAAGAAACCCAGTAGATAAATTATCCATGATCACCACAAAGTGATTGGTGTTGTGAATTAATCTTTCAATTAAAGCGCTGCCAACATTTCCTGCGCCTCCGGTAACAAGTATTTTAGTTTGATTTAAAGTCATTGTAAATTTCTAAAACTGTATTTGTCCAATTTTCAGGATTAATTTTTTGTGCAAGTTTATGACTTTCAGATGCCATTTTTATCAACTCTGCGTCGCTTAAAGTTATAATTTTTTTTAATACTTTTTTCAGTTCCTGTACATTTTTTGTCTCAAATAAAAATCCGTTTTGACTTTCAATTAAAAACGAATCGTTAGCCCCTACACTTTGACTTGTAATGAGTGGAAACCCTGACGCCGCATATTCCTGCACAACCACACCCCATGGTTCAAAATGGCTTGGCAGAACAAAAACCCCACATTGTTGTATGATCTCATCCAGGTTATTTGGCTGAACAAATCCAAAATGGTTTATTTTATTATGTTTAACCGGCTCTATATTTCCCGTGCCAAGGCACCAAAGCTCCCATTCATTTGGATCTTCTTCCTGTAATTGTATAAAAGCATTCCATAGATCCTTTATTCCCTTAAAGTCGTAATACCTGCCAACAAATAAGAATTTTTTCGGAAAATTGTTTTGCTTTATGGTAATTTGTTTATTGTAGACCTCATTAAATTTTTTTAGATCACAGCAATAAAAACCTTTTTTAATTTTCTTTTGAACAAAGCCCAACTTACTTACATACTTAGCCTGGTTATTACCCGGTACCCACGCGTGTGAAAATTTATTCAAAAGAAAAAAACGACTTAACACAATGGCCGCATATTGTTTTAGCGAACCCTGCCAATGTGTATCACATGTTAAAACTGTAGGAATTTTTTTATAATATGGTTTTACTAGATCGAGGTAATCTTTATCTATCCACCCACTACAAATAATTATATCCGGATCTATTTTTTCAACCAAAGCATATAATTCGCTGTTATTATATTTATTTTTATCATAAACAGTAATTGCTTCAGGAAACGAAAATACAAAAGGGGCTTCCTTATTAACAGGCCATCTTATAATGTGGACACTTGTTTTTTTTGAAAGTTCTTCGCAGCATTTAATAAAGTATTCTGCAAGTTCAGTATATAAAAAAAGTACCGTCATTTAGTAGCTAACTCTGTAGTATATTTATTATAACTCGATGAATTATAAAAATACATCCAACAATAAAAAAAGAATCCGTTATAAGTATAATTTCCTTGCCGTAAATATGTTAACAGGATCAATACTAAAAGGCTATTACTTATTACCCAGTAAGTGTTATTTGGCTCATTACCTAACAAATCGTGAGAGACAAAATATTTAAACACGAATAGAACCAAAAAAATAACGCCAAGCAGTCCAATTTCAGAAGCGGCCCTTAAAAAAAGCGAATTAGCGTCACCTGCATTAAATTTATAGATCCCTCCTATTAGTTTGTTTAAAGTATATTTCTCATACGCAAATTCATGTGAGCCTATACCGGTTCCAAATAGAGGATTTTTCATAAAATTTTGTTTCGTAATATAATAATTGTTATAAAAAACAAAGGATGAGCCATGAACGCGCTGAAGGAAACTTTGGATCCTTTTTATTTTAGTTCTTTTATTTTCACCGATTTTTGCTTCGTCTAATATGTTACCTATAAATAACTCTTCTATTCCATCCACACGAACTTTGAACTCGGTTGCATTATTATAAGCAATAAAAAAAAGGAAAACAGAAAGTGGGATAGCAAAAAGAAAATAACGAACGGCCCCAAAATTAAGTGTAATTAGAATAATTGAAAGAAAGATTCCAAAAAAAGCAAGACTTGAAAATGAAAGACAATAACAGGTAACAATAATTAAACATTTTTTTAAGGAAATAAATTCTGCTTTTCGTATTAACAATTGATAAAGGCTTATAAAAAAAGCAGGCGCAATTGCTATACCCAACGATGACGGTTCGCTAAAAAAACTATTGATACGTAAACCTAAACCACCAAAATTAAGGCTCCATTTGTTTAATCCAAAAAGAATTCTATAATCATACCCAAGTTTAAAACCTATCCAATAACTAACTAGCTGGAATAAGCCAATAGCGCAAGCTATATAAGAGGCGGAAGATATTTTTTGATAATAAGCTTTATATCGTAGTTATAATATTGAATAACATATTGATAAAAAATAAGGTTTACAGAGAGGTTTATGTAAAGTTTAAGAAATTTAGAAAAGGTATTATTATCAACAAATACATTAAAAACCCCAACAAGCAATAAAGGAATAAGAATGTAAAGCGAGGGAGTGTAAAATTTATATCTTATTATAAATATGGGTAATAAAATTAAAATTGGAATATAAGAAAGATACAATTCAAACGGCTCTTTAAAAAAGCGGAACCCCGTATAAAATAAGTTTGAAAAAATTCCTACGTCAATTAAAAAGGCGATCATTAGATAATATTTACTTCTCGTTCAAGTGTTACTCCAAATTTATCAAATACTTTCCTTAAAACATAATCAGATAATTCAAATACCGCACTGCCAGTACAATTATCCTTATTAATGAGTACCAAGGCCTGTTTTGAATGTACAGCGGCGCCGTTATTCTCAACACCTTTTAAGCCACATTGCTCAATTAACCAGCCTGCGGCCAGTTTATAGTTGCCATTAACAAGTGGATAAGAGACAAGCGTATCAAATGTTGTTTTTAATCTTTCAAAAGTTTCTTTTGACACTTCGGGGTTTTTAAAAAAACTACCTGCATTACCCGTTACTTTTGGATCAGGCAATTTGCTTTTGCGAATTGCAATTACGGCATTTGAAACATCTTTTATTGTTGGCTTTACAACATTCATAGCTTCAAGCTCAGTATTAATGGCGCCGTAAGTTGTATTTAAAGTTTGGTGTTTGCTTAATTTAAAAGATACAGAGGTAATAAGAAAATGGTTTTTATACTTTGTTTTAAAAACACTTTCGCGATAACCAAACTCACATTCGTTTTTCGTAAATATTTTTTTTTCACCGCTTGTTGTATTAATGGCTTCAAGTTCATAAAATACGTCTTTTATCTCTATACCATAAGCACCAATATTTTGCATAGGGCTGGCACCAACACAACCGGGTATAAGTGATAAATTCTCCAAGCCACAAAAGTCATTTTTAATACACCACAATACAAACTCATGCCAGTTTTCTCCGGCCGCAGCCTTCACAATAACTTCATCAGTAGTTTCGTTAATAAGCTCAATACCTTTTAAATTATTTTTAATAACAAGACCGTTAAAATTTTGAGTAAACAAAATGTTGCTGCCACCACCAATAATTAACCTGGAATTATTTTTATATACATCGGTTATTAAAAGCTCTAAAAAATCCTGTGGCGAATTTATTTCAACAAAATATGTTCCCTTGGCTTCAATTCCGAAGGTATTAAAGGGTTTAAGGCTTATGTTTTCTTTTATGTTTAACATGCAAAACAAAAATAACTAATAAATTAGGGGTAATATTTCTATCTTTAACCCAATATCAACAAAGTATTTGTTTACAACAAAAAAAATAGCAATTGTAAGTGTAATTAACGACCTGGTAACAGATAATCGCGTTAATAAAACCTGTTTAACCCTGGTGGAATGTGGCTTTGATGTTGTTTTAATAGGTAGAGAATTACCGGCATCTTTACCTGTTCCTAAATGGCCTTTTACTGTGATTAGAATGCGTTTATTGTTTTTACAAGGGCCATTATTTTATTTCTTTTTTAATCTCCGATTGTTTTTTAAGCTTTTATTTAAAAAAACCGATCTCTTGTTTGTTAATGATCTTGATACACTCCTGCCAAATTACCTTGTTTCAAAAATAAGAGCGATTCCATTAATTTACGATAGCCACGAATTGTTTTGTGAAGTACCTGAGCTTTTAAATTCGCCAACTAAAAGAAAAATATGGCAAAGACTTGAAAAACGTATCGTTCCAAAACTAAAAACCTGCATTACTGTAAACGAAAGTATTGCTAAGATATTTGAAGAAAAGTATAAGTTAAAGTTTAATGTAATTCGTAACATTTCAGATGCTATAATAGATTTTAAACCCAAAACAAAAGCAGAATTGAGCATCCCAGCTGACAAAAAAATCATTTTATTGCAGGGCGCCGGAATTAATATAGACAGGGGTGCAGAAGAATTAGTGGATGCTATGCAATTTGTGGAGAATGCAATGTTATATATTATCGGAAGCGGAGATGTATGGAAAATTCTCGAAAAGAAAGTAAAAGAACAAAATTTGGGAGATAAAATCACTCTCATTAATAAGATCCCTAAAACTGAATTAATGCATTATACTTATAATGCCGATCTTGGTATGAGTATAGATAAGAACACAAACCTGAATTATTATTACAGCCTGCCCAACAAAATATTTGATTATATACAAGCGGGCACACCAATATTAGCCAGTAAATTACCTGAAATTGAAAATATTATAAACCAATATAAAATAGGTGATTTTATTGATGATCATACACCGAAAAACATTGCAACTAAAATAAATGTGATGCTTAATTCACAAAATTTAAGTACATACAAGTCAAATACAATAGGGGCTGCAAACGAATTGAACTGGGCAAAAGAAAAGCAAAAGCTTAAAGCAATATTTGCTCAATTTTAAACGTTGTGTATTAATAAAATACTTAAATTTAAAGAGTTAAATTGTATGGAATTTTCGGCACAACAAATAGCACAACTCTTAAATGGAACTGTAGAAGGCGATGAAAACGTCACAGTAAATAACCTTTCTAAAATAGAAGAAGGAAAAGCAAAAACGTTATCTTTTTTATCAAATCCCATTTATACAAATTTTATTTATACTACTGATGCAAGTATTGTAATTGTAAATAAGACCCTTTTATTAGAAAAACCTGTAAAGGCAGCATGTACTTTAATTCGTGTAGATAATGCATACGAATCTTTCGCTAAATTATTGGAGATCTACACGCAAATAAAAGGAAATAAAGTTGGTATTGAACAACCATCCTTTATTTCTGATAATGCAAAATTAGGCATTGACTGCTATGTTGGCGCTTTTGTTTACATTGGGCAAAATGCAAAGATTGGTAACAATGTAAAGTTGTACCCGAATGTTTATGTTGGTGATAATTGCGAGGTGGGAGATAATACTACTTTATTTCCGGGAGTAAAATTATATTATGATTGTACGATAGGAAAAAATTGTACCGTACATGCCGGAACCGTTATAGGAAGTGATGGCTTTGGCTTTGCACCGAATAACGAAGGGCAGGCATTTGTAAAAGTACCTCAAATTGGTAATGTGGTAATTGAAGACAATGTTGAGATAGGTTCAAACAGTTCAATAGACAGGGCTACACTGGGATCTACAGTTTTACGTAAAGGCGTTAAACTGGATAATTTAGTTCAGATAGCGCATAATGTTGAGATAGGAGAAAACACTGTTATTGCTGGATTATCGGGCGTTGCAGGTTCTACAAAGGTTGGGAAAAATTGTATGATCGGTGCACAGGTTGGCATTGCCGGCCATTTAAAGATAGCTAATAGCGTTAAGATCGGTGGCCAATCAGGCGTTGGAGCTAGTATTGAAAAAGAAGGAGAAATAGTACAGGGTACTCCGGCCTTTAATAGTGGCGAGTTTAAGCGCAGCTATGTTTTGTTCCGCCACCTTCCAAAAATAAATGAAAAGCTCAACGACTTAATTAAAAAGTCAAACCCCAAATAAAATGAAAGTTGATATTTTAGCAATTGGTGTTCATCCCGACGATGTAGAATTAGGGTGTAGTGGCACCATTGCAAAACACATTGCTTTGGGAAAAAAGGTTGGTATTTTAGATCTTACGCTTGGCGAGCTTGGTACGCGTGGAAACGCAGAACTTAGAACAAAAGAGGCTACCGAAGCCGCAAAAATATTAGGCGTTTCTTTCAGAACACAATTAAAAATGAAAGATGGCTTTTTTGAGAATAACGAAGCCCATCAAAAACAAATAATTGAAGTTATTCGTAAACACCAACCCGAAATTATTTTATGCAATGCCGTTAATGATCGTCACCCCGATCATGGCCGCGCCTCTAAACTAACGGCCGACGCTTGTTTTTATAGCGGCCTAATAAAAATTGAAACTACTATTGATGGTAAGAAACAAGATGCCTGGCGACCAAAAGCAGTATATCATTATATCCAGGATCATTACATTCATCCCGATCTTGTAATTGATATAACGGATTTTATGGAAGTAAAACACAAAGCCATAATGGCTTTTTCTTCTCAATTTTATGATCCAAACTCGGGCGAGCCCGAAACACCAATTTCGAGTAAGGCATTTATTGAAAGCTTAAATAGCAAAATGGCTTTATGGGGAAGAGCAATGGGTGTACCTTATGCAGAAGGCTTTACTGTTGATCGTTATCCCGGTGTAAATAATTTGTTTGATTTGAAATAGTTTTCTTAAATGCGGGAAGCGTTTATTTATGTCAATAATCAACAATAAATTAGACAATCCTGTTTGGTTTTCATTGGCCGAAACTCATAGGGAGTTTGCAATTGAGCATAAAAATATAAAATTCTACCATCCTGATTTTTGCCCGTTTGGCGCTTTTTCTGATAATGAATTTATTGCCGAAGCTATTGACAAATATTCAGAACTGGTAGAAGATTTTTATAGTGTTGGTGAAAAGCCAATATTCAATAGCTTAATAAAAATAAAAAAGGAGTTGATCTGCAACCAGATGATCCTTGAAAAACCTATTCTTATCGAGATTAAAGAAGAAATAATAACGCTTAACAATGAGCACGTACAAGATCTGTTCAACCTTGTAAACTTTGTTCAACCCGGCTATTTTAAAAGTAAAACATCAGAGTTGGGGAGTTACTATGGAATATATAAAAACGGCCGGCTTATTGCAGTTACAGGCGAAAGAATGAAAATGAACTCGTATACTGAAGTTAGCGCTGTGGTAACACATCCTGAATATACAGGTAAGGGTTTTGCCAGACAGCTAATTGCACACACAACTAATAAGATCTTTGCGCAAAATAAAATTCCATACCTACATGTTGCAGAAAGTAATGTTGGCGCAATAAAACTTTATGAAAAACTTGGCTTAAACAGAAGAAGAAAAATTAGTTTTTGGAATCTTATAAAGGAGAAGTCAATAAAACTATAAAAACTCTTTTACATAACCACACACTTCCGGTACGTGCTCCAGGTTTAAAGTATGGCCTGCGTTGGCAACCACTATAAATTTGGAATCTTTAATATGTTTATGTACCTCGTCTGCCAAATGCACCGGTAATAAAAGATCTTTTTCGCCTTGTATAACTAATGTTGGCGCCGTAATTTTTTCAAGATCTTTTCGGTAATCTTTTCTTTCTTTAGTGGCCTGCATTAAATGAAAGATAGCTTGTTTATTTTGCTGAGCATCCAATCGCGCTTCTTTCATCATCTGAATTGGAATAATTGGATTAGAAAAATAGCTTTCACTTAAAACGCTTGGCAACATAATATCCAGCATTAAATTATAACCGCCAAACTCTAATGCCCGCCACCAGCTTAATTCAATAGCATCGTAATAAGGTGTTTTATGTGCGAAGGTGGAGATTAAAATTAATTTATTTACGAATATAGAATGATTAACTGCAAAATGCTGAGCAACCAAACTACCGTATGATAAGCCAATAATATTTGCTTTGTTTATTTTTTCCTGTTCTAATATTTTTTTCACATCAGCTGCATGCTGGTCAAAATCGCGCCAGTTTTCTCCTTTATCACTTTGTCCCTGAAAAATAAGATCCAATAGAACTATTTTGTATTTGTCTTTAAAAAAAGGCAATACAAAATACCAGGCCGCGGTAGATTGCGTTAAACCATTAATAAACACAAGGGTTTCAGAGGCCTCTGTATTTCCTTGCACTTCGTAATAAAGGTTTAAATTATCTGAGGTTTTACAAAACATTTATTTATACGTTAAGCTTACTTTGTTTTTTGTTACTTCTAATTTTGCTTTTTTGCCCAAATAAAGCGCCATGTTTTTTTCAATATGTCCGGCAGGAAAATTAAAACAAACCGGGTAATTGTATTCTTTAACAGCATCTAAAACTATTTCTTCTGCACTTTTGCCAAATGGCACAGCGTTATCTTTCATATCGCTCATACCACCAACAATTAAACCTTTTAAATGTTTTAGTTTACCACTGCGTTTTAGTTGTAGCATCATGCGATCTATGTGATACAATTGCTCATCCAGGTCTTCAATAAATAAAATTTTATTTTTACCACTAACATCATCCACACTTCCGCTTAAAGCATATAATAAAGATAAATTACCGCCAACAATTTCTCCTTCTGCAATTCCAATTCGGTTTAATTTATGTTTTGAAAGGGTGTAAGTTATTTCTTCTCCAAACAACAATTGTTTAATAGAATGGGTTGCTGCTTTATCTCTCGTAAATTGAAAGGCCATAGTGCCATGAATGGCGGCCATTTTTAAATGACATAAACGATTGTGAATAACAGTTGTATCACTATAGCCAATAAACCATTTTGGATTCTTTAAAAGCGGTTTAAAATTTACCTGGTCAATTACACGCATGGTGCCATAACCGCCGCCACTTATTAAAATAGCTTTTGCGGTTTTATGTTCTATCGCCCACTGAAGGTCGTTTGCGCGCTGACCGTCAGTTCCTGCAAATTGATGATATGACTTAAAAGCGTTAGGACCTGTTTCTACTTTTAAGCCCCAGCTTTTTAAAATATCAATAGCAGGCTCAATGGCCTCTTTAGACCTTGCCCGCGCAGTTGCAATAATTAAAATGGTATCACCTTTTTTTAAATAAGGAGGAGAGATCGCCATTATATTATTATCTTTTTTTCTTGCCTGATTTAGATTTACCTTTTGCTTTAGAAGAAGATTTTTTTGAAGCGCTTTTTTTCAGAGAAGCTTCACGCTTTTCTTTTTTAGCAGTTTCGGCATTCGATTTCTTTTCCTGGTATTCGATATTGCTTAGGTTTTGTTTGTATTTTGCGTGAATAGGTTCGTTCTCAACTCTTACGTGATACCAAAACTGACCGGTTTTAATACGGTAGATCTGCATTTCAGAAACCCCGAATTTTTCTGCAATTTGTTTAAATGATAGTTTTCTTTTCGGATCCCAGATCATTTTCTTTAAAGTAACAATACTCTTCTCGTTAAAAATTTGAGAGTGAGCACTTTTTACGATCGCCTTTTTCTTACGCGATAAAATAGCATTAGGGCTAAAGGTTGTGTGGGCACGGTGCTCAGTTTGTGTAGCCCATAGTAAATTATCTGCATGATCATTTAAATAATTATGATCTTTATGAATAACGAATTTATGTTTTGGAGATGGTTTTTTTAAGAAGGCTTTCGCAACTTCTTTATATAAAAAAATTGCAGCTGCTTTTCCGTCTTGCCTTACATTAAAGCGGTAGCTGCCGGCGGTAGGCTTAAAGTTTCTTCTTTCAACCTTGCCACTATTGTCTAATAAGACACCAAAATGGCCGTGATTTGAAATTACATATGGCACCGATGGTTTTTTGCCATTCACTGTAATTGTTTTCCAAATTTCTTTTTTATTGCTCATTCTTAATTATTTTAATAGTTATAGTTACTTTTGTATAAATATAACAAAAAATCAGTTGATTTGCATTTTCAGCAAAAAAAGTTGAAAAAGGCATAACGGGTCGCACTTTAGGATATAAAAATGGATTCAAAATTTAAAAGAACATTAGTTACTGCAGCATTACCGTATGCAAATGGTCCCGTTCACATTGGCCATTTAGCTGGTTGTTACCTGCCCGCAGATATTTATGTGAGATACTTAAGAAGCATAGGGCATGATGTTAAATTTATTTGCGGAAGCGATGAACACGGCGTGCCTATTACAATTAAAGCAAAAAAAGAACATACTACACCGCAGGCCATAGTTGATAAGTACCATAACATTATGGGCACGGCCTTTAAAGACTTTGGAATTTCGTTTGATGTTTATTCACGTACCTCTTCAAAGGTGCATCATGAAACAGCTTCAGACTTTTTTAAAGTACTGTATGATAAAAATGTTTTTACCGAAGAAGTTACTGAACAGTATTATGATGAGGAAGCAAAACAGTTTTTAGCTGATCGTTACATTGTTGGCACTTGCCCTAAATGTGCTAATCCAAATGCATATGGCGATCAATGCGAAAAATGTGGTTCAACATTAAACGCAACTGATCTTATTGATCCTAAATCTACTTTGTCGGGTAGTAAGCCCGTTTTAAAACAAACAAAAAATTGGTTCTTACCACTTGATAAATTACAACCAAAAATAAAAGCATACATCGAAAAACACAGCGATTGGAAAGTCAATGTTTATGGCCAATGCAAAAGCTGGATGGATAGCGGCGATGGTTTACAGCCAAGAGCCATGACGCGGGACCTGGATTGGGGCGTGCCGGTGCCGGTTAAAGATGCCGAAGGTAAAGTGCTTTACGTTTGGTTTGATGCGCCTATCGGATACATCTCTGCAACTAAAGAATTATTACCGAACAATTGGGAAGATTATTGGAAAAAAGATGAATCGCGATTGATACATTTTATTGGAAAAGATAATATTGTTTTTCATTGCATTATTTTTCCGGCCATGTTAATGGAGCATGGCGAATTTATTTTACCGGATAACGTTCCTGCAAACGAATTTTTAAATTTAGAGGGTGACAAGATCTCTACCTCCCGCAATTGGGCCGTTTGGCTGCATGAATATTTACAGGATTTTGAAAACATGCAGGACGTGTTGCGTTATACATTGTGTTCTAACGCGCCTGAAACAAAGGATAATGATTTTACCTGGAAAGATTTTCAAACCAAAAATAATAGTGAGCTGGTTGCTATTTTTGGAAATTTTATAAACAGAACTTTAGTATTAACACATAAGTTTTACGAAGGCAAAGTGCCCGAAACAAAGACCTATAACAAAGAAGATCTTATCGTTTTGGAAGAATTAGCCGGTGCGCCTGCAAAAATTTCCAAGGCAATAGAACAATTTAAGTTCCGTGAAGCCGTTAGTGAATGGATGAATGTTGCCCGGATAGGAAATAAATATTTAGCAGAGACAGAGCCCTGGAAATTAATTAAAACGGATGAAGAGCGTGTAAAAACAATTATGAATATTGCTTTACAAATATCTTGTAACCTCGCTATTTTAGCAGAACCGTTTTTACCATTTACTTCAAAAAAATTATTTGATCTTTTAAATATAAAACCATTGCGTTGGGCTGCAGCCAGTCAAACATCAAACGTTGCGCACGGCCATAAAATAAATAAGGATGAATTATTGTTCTCAAAAGTAGAAGATGAACAAATTGAAATACAATTAAACCGTCTTCAAAAAAGTAAAGAGGATAATTTGGTAAATGCAGGCCCGGTTGAATTTAAAGGTGAAACCACATTTGACGATTTTAATAAAATGGACATTCGCACAGCAACCATTATTGCAGCAGAAGTGGTTCCAAAAACAGACAAATTATTAAAATTAACAGTAGACACCGGAATTGATACACGTACAGTAGTTAGCGGCATTGCGGCATTTTTTAAACCCGAAGATATTATTGGGCAAAAAGTTTGCCTGTTAGTTAATTTAGCACCACGTAAAATAAAAGGCATTGAAAGCCGTGGGATGATATTAATGGCTGAGAACGCAAAAGGCGAATTAAGTTTTGTTTCTCCTGTAAAAAATGATATTGAAAATGGATCGGTTATTAAATAAAAACATCGCTTTTATATTTTTTTTCCTGCTGGGAATAAATATTGGTTTTGCTCAACAAGAAATTGAAGAACAATATCACGATACAAAAGATTATAAAGACCCTGCGCAGTTTGAAAAATTCAGAAAGAAAAGAATGATAATTGCCAGTTGGCAAATAAACCAGCTTAAAAACGGTGCTTTAGTTGTGCGTTTAAAAACAAGTAAAAAATTAGTTGATGCTTTGCGTAGCCAGGGAAAAACAGTTTTAGCTGATGAAAAGCAGTTGGAACAGGATGCTATTAATATTAACACAATGCGTGCTTATATAAATAATTATACATTCAGTAAAGTATATTTTATGTATAGTAATTATAGCGATAGTTTGTTGAATGGAAAGCGCGAAGGCATTTTTGTAGATACTACACTTACAGTAGATTCTAAAATTGTGATGAATGAAAAATTTTATCTTCTTGCTGAAAGAGACTATACGTATAATTCATCAATTGGTTTTGTGCCTGAAGATTCGGCAAGAATACAAATTGAAAAGGGAAATGCAATAAAAGAAGTGCCTATAGTAATTAAAAATAAATACGGGCATCAATTAAAAGGACCTTTTCCTTATTATGCCGGCGAAAAATTTAATCAACAAAAAAAGATAGATTACGTTACTTATATAACTATAAATGGGATAAGCATACCTTTTAATGTTGGCGGAACAAAAAACTCAAGATCAAAAAAAACATTCAAATATAAAGGTGTTGAAATGGACGTGAATATTCCAAAACATTTTACATATCCAAAAATAGCTGCCTCTATCGAAAGAATAAATGAATATTTAATCCAATTTCATCAAGGCGCTCCACCGCCCGATCTAAGCCGGATCGATCCTGACGTTATCCCTTTATTGTATTAAGAATTATTGCCCACTTATAGTTTAAGGGCACTTTTTACACTAAAAAGTCGAGTTCCAACATTAGGCCTTTCTGCACAGCAGGGTTTAGAATAGGATACATCATCCTCAAAAAAAAGCAAATAAAAAAGCCGTTAAAGAATAATTATTAATTGTAAAATAAAAAAGCCAATTGTTTTATACAATTGGCTTTTTTATTTCCTTGGTACTGTTAATTTTTTGAGATCACTAACTCATCAATAATATTTTTTGCACCGCCTAGTTTATCTATTATAAATAATACAAAACGGGCATCTACACATATTGTACGGTTTAAATTTTTATCAAACGCTATCTTGTGGCTTAAGGCTTCGTAATTACCATCAAAGGCAAGGCCTATAAGCTCTCCTTTTGCATTTATAACCGGGGATCCTGAGTTTCCACCCGTAATATCATCTGTTGTAATAAAGGTTACCACAATATCATTTGTAGCCTTATCAATATATTGGCCGTAATCTTTGTTCTTTATTAATTCTAATAATTTTGCGGGAGCATCAAATTCATAATCTCCCGGCTTGTATTTTTCCATTAAACCATTTAATGTACAAACATAATTATAGTTTACACCATCTCTTGGTGTGTATGATTTTACATTACCATAAGAAACACGCATGGTTTGGTTTGCATCAGGATAAATAGCCTGGCCTTTTTTCATTTCAAGCACACCTTTTAAATATTTTTTATTTAGTGCGGAAGTTGTGCCTGTAAACTCAGTTAAGTATTTACCATAATTATTATTGAAATTATCTAAAAACTCGGTTGCAGTTTTATACGCAATATCTTTATGTAAAGACGCTGTATCGGGCTTGGCAATAAAAACATCCCACTTTTCTTTATTTAAAATAAATGTATTTGCAAAAACATCTTTAGCGAACTTTTCATAAGTCTCATCTTTTTCTAAAGCACCATAATGGTTTTTAAGCATGGTATAAAAACCTTGTGGTCTTTGGCTTGCATCAATATCTGTGTAAAAAAGTTTGCTAACAATGCCTAAAATATTTCTATCAGAAACAATGTTTTCGCTTTTAATAAACCTTTCTTGTGCTCCTTTTGCTGCTACTATGGCCTTGTTTAAATTTTCAGGAGTCACGTTCTTGTCAGTTAAAGCAACATCTAACGCTTTTAAGGTTGCAGCAAAAGCTAATAAAGGCGAACCTAATATGCCTTCGGCAATATATACACGGTGCTTCGCATAAGGTCTCCAGTTATCGTAAGCGGTTTTAATGTTTGCAAATAAGTTATCGTATTCAGGTTTCCCTTTTGCCCACGCTTCAAAAGCGGCTTCATCTTTTTGTTTTTGCGCAATGGTATTGTATTTAACAAGCTGTTTTGTTTCTCCGTCAAAAAACTTCCAGTAGTTTGCTACTTGTGCATAGTAACTTGCTAACTGAATTTTATTTGCAGGGTCTTTTAGCATTTCGGTCATCATTAATTTTAAACGCGCATCGCGTAAACTAACAGTGAATGGATTTTCGATATCGATCTTTAATTTAACCCCATACGATGTTTCATAACGATTTGTACCACCAGGGTAACCATAGATCATAGAAAAATCTCCATCTTTAAGTCCTTTTATAGATACCGGTAAAAAGTGTTTTGGCACATAGGGTACATTGCTGGCGCTATAATCAGCAGGTTTACCATCTTTGCTCATATAAACGCGGAATATTGAAAAATCTCCGGTATGGCGTGGCCACTCCCAGTTATCAGTATCTCCACCAAATTTTCCAATGCTTTCCGGTGGTGTACCAACAAGACGAACATCAGTATAACGCTGGTAGGTAAATTGTAAAAACTGGTTGCCTTTAAAAAAGTTGCCGATCCTTATTTCGTGGCCTGTACCTTCTGTAGCCTTAGCTGACATTGCAGCTAAAATGCCTCCAAGCTTTGCTGCCAGTTCGTTTGCAGGAATGTCTTTTATTTTTTCGCTTACTTTATCTGTAACATCTTCAATGCTTAATAAAAACTGAACACTCAGGCCGGGGCTTGCAATTTCTTCTTGTTTTGATTTAGCCCAAAAGCCATCTCTTAAATAGTTGTGTGATACAGAGCTTGCCGCAGCAATACTTTGGTAACCGCAGTGGTGATTTGTAAAAACCAAACCCTCTTTACTCACTATTTCGGCAGTACAACCGGCGCCAAATAAAACTATGGCGTCTTTAATGCTATTTTTGTTAGCGCTGTAAAGCTGCTCTTTGGTTAACTTAAGGCCTTTTTTAACCATATCGGCATAAGTTTTTTCACCAATAAGCTGAACTAGCCACATACCCTCATCTGCTTTTACATAAGAAAGCCCAAGACCAATAAATAAGATACAAAATATTTTTTTCATAGAAATTTAAAATAGAGCACAAAAATAACAATGTATACGATACTAAATTAGATTTTAGATGAATGGCCCAAAAAATAGATGGTTGCAGGTATATTTTCTATAAAGAAATAAGCTCTGCCAATGTTAAATTTGGAAGAAAAATAAAGTTCACCCCAAAGGGGGGATGAAAATTAAGTATTGATTTTTATAGTAAATAGTGGATTTTCAGACCCCTTACACTTACATTTTGGATTGGCCAATGTAAACGCGATTAAATTTCGCTGAAAAAGTATATATGTAAAAAACACTTGCGACCTCGAAGGGAGTCGAACCCATAACCTTCGGCTCCGGAAACCGACACTCTATCCAGTTGAGCTACGAGGCCAGATAGAGCACAAATATAACACCATATTTTATGGTTTTTGATATAATATTGTCGTAATTTTAGCGTTATATATGTGTTTTTAGACCAAAACTCAAAATGAATCGTATTTTTTTAGGCTTTTTTTGTTTCGCATTTTCCCACCTGTTTTCGCAAATTGGTCCCCGTTCATGGCAAGATTATTTGAGTTTAAATTATTGCAATTCCATCACAAAATTTAATGGTACCATTTACGCATCAAATTATAATGGTATTATTAAAATTGATGAAAGCGATTTTAGTAACGAAAGGCTAAACAAAATTAATGGTTTAAACGATGTGGGCATTCGTTTATTAAGAACGAACCCTAACAACAATAAATTATTGGTAATTTATGATAATTGTAATATTGATGTAATTAATTCAAGTAATGAAATAAAAAATTACGCAGATATAAAACTGAAAGTTTTAAATGGAAAAAAAATAATTAATGAAGTTGCTTTTAAAAACCAATTCGCGTATTTAGCTTGTGGAATTGGAATTATTGTTTTTGATACCGAAAAATTAGAAGTAAAGGAAACGTTCATTATTGGGCCTAATGGTTCTAACCTTGAAGTATACCAGGTGGCTTTAAACGATTCATTAATATTTGCCGCTACGCCAAACGGTTTATATAAATCTAATTATAAAACCAAGATCTTAAATAATTTTAATAGCTGGACATTGGTTCCCATAACTGATATACCCGCAGGCGCAGTTGGCGGAGTTGCATGTGTAGGCAATAAGGTAATTGCTGCACGTACTCCTTCAAAGCTGAGCCAGGATAGTTTATTAAAGGATAAGCTTTATGTTTTATCAAACAATACATGGGCGCAATTATTTAGTAATCCTCCACCTACTACAATAAAAAAACTTAGCTGTGTTAACGGTGATTACTTCTCATTTATTGATCAAAATGGTGTAATCATTTTTGATATTAATGATCTTATAAATAATAAAGCATATTTAGTAGCAATAGATGTAGGCGTACTTTATTACCCGGCAGAAGTTTATTTTGATGCTAATCATTCTTTTTGGGTGGCTGATACCAGGCACGGTGCTGTTCAAACCGTTGGGTCGTCTCCATTCTTTCCGCAAAACGTTGTTAAAACCGATGGAACAAACAGTAATCTAATAAGCAATATTGATATTTTTGATGGAAAGATTGCAATTTCTCCTTCGTCCCCAGATCAGGGCGGCGGGTCCATCACAACGACAGAAGGTATTAATTTATTAAAGAACAACGAATGGTCTTATATTAAATCATTAAATCCAAACTCCACACCGGCAGGACAGATCATTGATATTAATTACGTTTACTACGATAGAAAAGATAAAACAAAATTTTATGCCAGTTCTTGGTTTGCAGGATTACTGGAATATAAAGACAATCAGCTGATTGCGGTACACGATCATACCACAACGGGCTTGGTATTACCGGAGGTTTATCCCTATGCTGCCCGCGTTAGTGGTTTATGTATGGATGATGACGGTAATTTATGGATAGGCAGCAGCGATTCGAAAAATTTTATTAGCGTTAAAAAAACAAATGGTACTTTTCAATCGTTTTATTTTGATGCAGGAAGATTTACAAGAAAGGTATTTGTAGATAAGAACAATTATATTTGGGCACTTCACGAAAGACAAGGCGGTATTACCGTTTTTAATCACAATAATTTTTCAACGCCGGTTCAAAACGTAAATTACAGAGTACTTAATAAAGATGTTGGTACAGGTAATTTGGAATCCAACTCGGTATACGCAATTGCAGAAGATAAAGATGGTAAAATATGGATCGGCACGGGTGCCGGTATAAGGGTTTTTTATAACCCAACATCTATTTTTAGTGGTGGAAATTACGACGCACAACCAATAAAAATTGTGCAGGATGGAAATGTAGAACTGTTATTAGAAAAAGATGTTGTAACCTGTATTGTTGTAGATGGCGCAAATAATAAATGGGTTGGTACACAAGATGGCGGCTTGTATTGTTTTAGTCCTGATGGCTTAACGCAGTTGTATCATTTTACAAAAGATAATAGTCCTTTATACTCAAATACGATCATTGATATTAATTACGAAAAAATTACCGGTGATATATTTATTGGTACTTTATTAGGGGTGCAATCATTTAGAAGCATTATTATTGAAGGTGATGAAAAGTATGAGAATGTTTTTGCATATCCAAACCCTGTAAGGCCAAATTATGCAGGCACGGTTTTAGTTAGAGGATTGATTGATAATTCTATTGTTAAAATAGTTGATCAAAGTGGCAATCTTGTTTGGGAAACAAAATCTCAGGGTGGGCAAATAGAATGGCCGCTTAAAAATTTAGCGGGAGGCCGTGTAGCCTCTGGTGCTTATGTTGTGTATGCTACTACTACAACTGCCGAGCAAAAAGCGGTCTCCAAAATCCTTGTAGTAAATTAATGCGCGTTTCGGATAAAGCTATTGTTTTGCAAGCCATTAAACACGGCGATAAAAAATTTATTATAAAGCTTTATACACATCATAACGGTTTAGTTACTGCCGCAGTTGCGCTAAATAAAAACGTAAAACAAGCAAATATTTTTCCTTTAAGCCTGATAAACGTTGAACTGGTTTTAAAACAGAATAAAGATGTTCACCAGGTTACCGAAGCCAGTAGTTATTATATTCTTTCTAATATCCAGGGCTCTTTATCAAAACTTAGCATAGCACAATTTATAAACGAGATCTTAATTAAATCTATAAAAGAAAGCGCTACCAACCACCACTTATACGAGTTTATTGAATCGTGTCTTGTATATTTAAATGATACCGAAACCGAATTTATAAACCTGCATTTATATTTTTTAGCCGAGCTTACAAAGTTTTTTGGTGTTGAACCGCAAAACAATTACTCGCAACAAACACCTTATTTTGATTGCCGCGATGGCCAATTCTCATCTATGGGTTTAGCTTTTCCGCTTGGATTAAATAAAGAAGACTCTTTTTTATTTTCAGAATTTTTAAAAACGAATGCATTAAAAACTAATATTTCCAATATCCAAAGGCAAATTATTTTAGATGTTTTGTTGGCGTATTACCGTTTACACTTTCCAGGCTTTAATACCATTAAAAGTTTAGAGGTTTTAAGAGAAGTAAGCTCTGCTTAAAGATCACCGATAGCGGTTCCAGAAACTGGTTTTAAATCCAAAATAAATAAAAGGGTTTTGTAATACATAGCCCAAACCGTTAGACTCGGAACGTTGAATATACCCAAGTTCCAACCTCATATTCATATCAGCAACTAAATAGTAGGTAAACTTTAAATTACTTTGCATTACATTTGTTTTAATACCCTGGGTAGTTTTATTACCATATTCATTATTTCGTGTGGTATAACTTAAAAAAATGTCTTGACCAATATTTGATTTTCCGTTCAGCGAATCTTTCCCAACAATTACATACATGCCTTGCCAGTTAAGTTCCCAATTGTTTTTACGGTAAGATAAAAATCCAAGATACTCTTTAAAATTAGCACCAAACGGATGTGCCAGCGCCATACCGTAATGTGCATAATTTTGTTCAACAAGCCCATGCGTATATGTATAAGGTCTTACCTGGTTATATTCTGCCTGCAGACTTAAGCCTTTAACATTAAATGCATTAATATATTTTGCACCAAGTTGCCAGGCTTGTTTATTTGCCCACCAACCACGACGTGCACGAATTTCTTTTAAGAAAAATTCATCAAGTGATAATTGACCATAGAGCTTTAAATGATTTAAGAATTTATAATTTACATTCAAACCAATTCCTGCATTATCGGGCGATCCCACTGAATATTCCTGCGGGCGGAAAAAGATGATAGGATTTAAATAGTTAACATCAAAGCTGCGCGTTTGATTTGTATCAGATCCTCTAAAAATTATATTTTCAAAAAGCCCCACATTTAATTCTTTGGTAATATTATAGCTGAGGTAATGGAATGTACCAAACTTATTTGTGAATTGTTTTTGAAAACCATTGGCATTGTCTACATCATACATCCAGCTATACCAAACATTGTATTGTATACGCCAAATATTGGTGTTAATTCTAAAATAAGGATATGCCGGCGCATAATCACTTAATAATAAACTTCGGTAACCATCGCCAATAAAATGTTTATCGCGCCCCAATTGAAAATTAAAGATCTTATTATTGTTTGGAGAATAAGAAACATACCCTGTGTAATCCATAAATGAATACCCGCTTTTATTAGAGCCATAGGCTTGTCCATAGGTTGGTATTATTTTTTGGTTTGAAAGAACAGTGTCCATATAAAACGGCAACATACTTTTACCGCCAATAATTGTTGCTGCAAAAGTAAAATCGTTATTAATATTTATTTTTAAATGTGTACCGCCAACAAGATCGGTTAATGGTTTTTTTGTGAGGCCATCATAACCAATTTCAGCATCTAAAATAGGGTGAAGCTGAACATTATACCAAATGCGCTTTTCAGGCTTTTCGTTTAATGTTTTACTTAAAAAGAAATTTTTAAATGCATAAAATTTAAATGGAATGTTGGAGTCTGTTGCATTATTAAACGTACTGCTTAAATAAGGTTTAAAAGAAGAATGGAAAGTTAAGTTTGGTTTAGAAATATTCCAGTAATCAAATGCCGGATCGATATCACCCGAAATAAAAGCATTGCGTGCCATTTGATCGTATTGTGCAAATGAAAGCAAAGAAAATAATATAAATGTCAGCGAAAGGAATTTTTTCATTTCTCACGTAAAAATAAGCAAAACAAACTGGTTGTAAATAAAAAAACCGTTCCAATGTATTGAAACGGTTTTTTATGAGAGAATTTTTTACTAAACAGTTTTCATATCTGCTAAAACCTGGTTCATTGCTCTAACAGCATCTGCACTTTTGTTAAACGCAGCTTGTTCTTCTGCATTTAATTTGTAGTCAACAATTTTTTCCCAACCGTTCTTGCCAATAATAACAGGAACTCCAAGACAAATATCTTTTTGTCCGTATTCGCCATCTAAAGCAACACAGCAAGGGAATAATTTTTTCTGATCGTAAATGATACTTGCCACTAAAGCGGCAACCGCAGCTCCCGGAGCATACCACGCACTTGTGCCAAGCATACCGGTTAATGTAGCACCACCAACCATTGTATCAGCAGCAACTTTTTTCAAAGCCTCAGCATCTAAAAATTGAGATACCGGTACGCCCGTGTAAGAAGCTAAACGTGTTAAAGGGATCATAGTTGTATCACCATGGCCACCAACAACCACACCGCTAATATCGCTTGCTGGTGCGTTTAACGCTAATGATAAGTATGTTTTAAAACGTGCACTATCTAAGATACCACCCATTCCAATAATTCTGTTCTTAGGAATTTTGCTTTCTTTTAAAGCTAAATATGTCATTGTATCCATTGGGTTACTAACCACAATAATTACAGCTTCAGGCGAATGTTTTAACACATTTTCAGTTACTGTTTTTACGATACCCGCATTAATACCAATTAATTCTTCGCGGGTCATGCCTGGTTTACGTGGAATACCACTTGTTATAACTACTACTTTACTTCCTGCAGTTTTTGAATAATCGTTTGTGCTACCGCTAATACGTGTATTAAAACCATTAAGCGTAGCCGTTTGCATAAGATCTAACGCTTTGCCTTCAGCAAAATTTTCTTTAATATCTAAAATAACTACTTCGCTTGCAATGCGATTAAGTGCAATGTATTCAGCACATGTTGCTCCAACATTTCCTGCACCAATAACGGATACTTTCATAAGATTGTGTTTTTAAAATTTCAAGGTAAATTTAAAAGATTTAAGTACACAATGCTAATCTTTTGATAATTTTTTGATCAAATTCTTATAATCACCCTAATCCACTCAAATTACCGTTAATCATCAATAAAAAGAGCTTAAACGATAAATTAAGAGTCAAACAAAATATTTTCTATTTTTAAAATGCAATTAAAAGAATTTAGATGAAGATAAGAGAACATTTTACGGTTTTATTGCTTTTATTTTTTGTAAACGCTTCTATTATCGCACAAAGCGACATTACCATTTCAGGTAGTGTTGTAGATGCTATAAATAATGAGCCTTTATCTTTTGCCACTGTTTCTTTAAAAAAACAAATGATCGGCATCATTACTAATGAATCCGGCTATTTCGATCTTCGTGTACCGGCAAATTTAACAGATGATAGTCTTGTTATAAGTTATTTTGGTTATAAGACACAAACCTTTAGTTTAAAAACGGTTTCATCTCCACTTAATGTTCGCTTAAAGCAAACAAGTGTTGCCCTTAACGAAATTATTGTAAAACCCCAGCCGCCAGAATTTTATATTAAGTTGGCTATTCTTTGCGCTAAAAGTAATTACCCCAACGAGCCTTTTCAAACAGAAGCATATTACCGCGAGAAAATATTAGAGAATAAAAATTTTTTAAAATGTAACGAAGGTATTTTTAAAACATATTGCCCGAATTATTTGGATACAGTAAAAAATCAAAATCAATTATTACTGTTTAGGCAGGAAGAAAACATTCATGAAATCGAATTTATGGCCAAAGAAAGAAAAGAGGCAGAAGAAAAAGAACAAAAAAAGATAGCCAAACAAAACGAAAAGAATCAGAAAAAAGGAGTTGCGCCAGTACAAAAACCTGGAAAGCAAAACAACCTTGCTATAGATATGGCGGGTTCAATGGGCGGTCCATCAGCTATTTTAAGCATGGGTAGTATTAAAGGCAGCTCGAATGATTTTTTAGACACGGCCAGTTTTAAAAATTACAAATATACTTTTGCAAAAGCAACTAGTTTTAATAATAGCGACTTAATGGTAATTGATTTTAAAAGTAAAGGAAAAGTAGAACATGTAAGATCTAATGGCAAAATTTATATTGATGTTGCAAGTTACGCTATTGTTAAAGTTGAGAGTAATGGCGATTTTATAATACCGGTTCTTATCCGCCCGATCTTATTTTTGTATGGTTTTGGTATTGAGAACCCAACGTTTCATAGTGTGACGGAATATCAGCAAATACAACGCCGCTGGTATCCTAAAAACATTCAATACAATATAAATATTAATATCAGCAATAAACATTTGTTCTCTCCTGATGAACATTCTGATTTTTTAATTGAAGGAATTTATACGGTTAACAAAACCAGGATCGATAACGTTTCAGCAATTCCAACAGCAAAACGTTTTAATCCAGATAAAGAAATGAAACCACAGGTACACAATGATGGGGGTATTACCTGGGATGGCATTAACATTATTAAAAAGTAAATTACTTCTTTAGTTGTTTGGAATTTTAGCCGCTAAGCTTAACAATTTTGCTTCTTCAAAATAACCTGCCATTAATTGTAAGCCCATTGGCAAGCCATTACTGTGTTTGCCGCAAGGCACTGATATGGCAGGAATGCCGGCAATGTTAGCCTGTACAGTAAAAATATCTTCCAAATACATTTTAATAGGATCAGCACTATTCTTTCCAAATTCAAAAGCAGTGCCCGGTGTAGATGGCGTTAAAATAAAATCAAAATTCTTTAAGATCTCATTTGTTTTATCGCGAATAACGCGGCGTACTTTTTGTCCTTTACTATAATAAGCATCGTAATAACCAGCGCTTAAAACAAAAGTGCCAAGCATAATACGGCGTTTTACTTCTTTACCAAAACCTTCGGCACGCGATTTTTTGTAAGTGCTTTCAAGATCGGTTGCGTTTTTACTACGGAAACCAAAATGCATTCCGTCAAATCGCGAAAGGTTAGACGAAGCTTCTGCGGTTGTTAGAACGTAATATGTTGGAACAAGATATTCTAAGTAAGGAAAATTTACCGCCTCAACAGTGTGGCCCTGGCTTTTTAACCATTCCATTTGTTTTAAAACAGCCGCTTTTACTTCAGGGTCAAGGCCTTCGGCCTCAACGCATTCTTTTAAATAAGCAATTTTATATTTTTTATCGGTAAGAATTTCTTTACTATAATTTTCTACTTTTTTAGAAGAAGAAGTGTTGTCATTTTTATCAAGACCCGAAATTATTTCTAAAATGATAGCAGCATCATCAACTGTTTTTGTGATAGGTCCAATTTGATCGAATGATGAAGCATAAGCAATTAGGCCATAGCGCGACACACGGCCGTAAGTTGGTTTAAAGCCCACAGTACCTGTAAATGAAGCCGGCTGACGGATTGATCCGCCGGTATCAGAACCTAAAGTGACATGACATAAGTTAGCAGCAACAGCAACAGCAGATCCGCCAGAAGAACCACCCGGAACAAATTTTTCATTCAATGGGTTCAATACATTTCCAAAAGCAGAATTTTCGTTACTGCTTCCCATTGCAAATTCATCACAATTTAAACGGCCGATAATAATAGCATCTTCCGCCAAAATTTTTTCTACAACGGTTGATGAATAAAGCGATTCAAAGCCTTCTAAAATCTTTGACGAAGCCGAAACCTTATGGCCTTTGTAACAAATATTATCTTTTAAGCCAATAACAACGCCTGCCAGTCTGCCGGCCGTTCCCATTTTTATTTTGTCATCAGTTTTTTTTGCCAGTTCTTTTGCAGATGCTTCAAACACTTCTATAAAAGCGTTTAAATGTTTTTTTTCTGCAATGGCTGCAATAGCTTGCTCCACAAGAGCTGTGCAGGATGTTTTACCGGCTTTAAGATCAGCCTGTAAAGTAATTATGTTTGAAAATGAATACACGTAATTGGGTTTTTAAAAACAACAAAAGCGTTACTCTTGTTTGAATAACGCTTTAAATCTACAAATAAATAAATTATTTTTTCTCTATTTCTGAGTTATCAGTAGTGCCTTTACTGGCGTCTTTAAAATCTTTTATTCCTCTTCCAAGGCCTTTCATTAATTCCGGGATTTTTTTACCGCCGAACATTAATAAAACGATTACTAAAATGATAATGATCTCCGGTGCGCCTAAGCCGCCTAAAATACCTAAAATGAAAGTTGGTGTCATGTTTTAAATTATTGACCACAAAGGTATTAAATATTGAATGAAAAGCAAAATAAACTGTGTTTTAGCCCATTAAAGCCAAAAAGCTAAATAATTTAGTATTTCTTCATCCACAAATGGCCGTATTAGAATTTGAAAGGCACCGGATTTTAATTTTAATAGCTTAACTTTATTACCTCATTAATATTATCAAATCAAAAATGAAAAAAATCCTTCCACTTTTTATAGTGATCTTTTTTTGCAATAACATATTTGGTCAGAAATGGTCAGAGATGATGAGTGATTCAAACGCAAATTTTTACGACATAGTAAAAGAGTTTGATAATTATTGGAAAGACAAGCCTTACGAAAGAGGAAAAGGATATAAGGCTTTCAGGCGCTGGCAGTGGTTTGTAGAGCCACGCGTATATCCAACAGGTAATATGCGCTTTGCCTCACGC